>JAYTOZ010000353.1:0-3333 GCA_043747515.1 Frankiales bacterium
GGCCGAGGCGATCGCCGCCCTGCGTGCGGGCATCCCGGCAGCCGCGATCGCCGGGGCGACGGCGCTGCGCACCGCCGGCGCCTGCGTCGGCGGCGACACCCGCGGCTACCCCAACGGGATGCTGCCGGTCGACGCGCTGTGCCCGCTGTGGGGCACCGCCGGCCAGGTGCTGCGGGCCGACGCCGCGGCCGCCTTCGACGCATTGAGCCGTGAATACGCCGCGCAGTTCGCCTCCCCCATCTGCGTCACCGACTCCTACCGCAGCTACGACGCACAGGTTGCGGTCAAGATCCTCAAGCCGGCCCTCGCTGCCGCGCCCGGCAGCAGCAACCACGGTTGGGGCGTCGCGGTCGACCTGTGTGACGGCATCGAACGCTTCGGCACCCCAGCCCACGCCTGGATGCTCGCCAACGCAATGCGGTTCGGCTGGTTTCACCCCGCCTGGGCCGAGCCGACCGGCAGCAAGCCCGAGCCATGGCATTGGGAGTACGCCGGGGCAACGGCCGCCCCGCCGCCGCCCCCCGCCCCGGTCGACCTCGGCCGGCTCACCCGGCAGCTCCACCGCTGAACCACCTGCCCGCCGAGCGCTGCAGCCACGGCCGCCGATGCCCCGGCTACGGGCCGGCGAGCAGGCCGCGGAGTCGGGCCGCGAGCACGTCCCACCGCCACTGCGCCTGGACCCATTCCCGCCCAGCCGTGCCCATCGCGCCGGCCCGTGCCGGATCGGCCAACAGCCCGGCGACGGCGTCCGCCACCGTCGGCACCGATCGGCCGTCCACGACGTGCCCGGTCACGCCGTCGAGCACGGCGTCCGGTGAGCCGCCCGACCGGCCCGCGACGACCGGCAGCCCGGTTGCGGACGCCTCCAAAAAGACGATGCCGAGTCCTTCGACCTCGAGCCCGGCCCGACGGCTGCGGCACGGCATCGCAAAGACGTCCCCCGCGTCGTAGTGCGCCGGCAGGTCCTCCCATGGCACCGACCCGGTGAGCACCACGTGATCAGCCACCCCGACGCTGGCGGCCAGCGACCGGAGCCGGGGCTCATCCGATCCTCCCCCCACGCAGAGCAGCGCAGCACCGGGCACCCTCGCCCGGATCGCGGGCAGCGCCCGGATGAGCGCGTCCTGGCCCTTGCGCGGCACCAGCCGGGAGACGCACACGACCACCGGACGCCCGGTCAGGCCGAGCCGTCGGCGTACGACGTCGCCGCCGCACCCCGGCCGGAACACCGTGGTGTCGACCCCGCTCGAAAGCTGCTCGAGGCGCACGCCGGCCAGGGCCGGGGCGAGCCGGGCGCGGGTGTAGGCGCCGAGGTAGGTGACGACGTCGACGCTCCGGCCGATCCGCCGGAGCACCTGCCGGGCGCCGGGCAACAGCGCCCAGCCGACCTCGTGGCCGTGCGTCGAGGCGACCGACCGGGACAGGCCCAGGGGGGCGGCGAGCAGGCCGAGCGGCGCCGCCGCGCCGAACCACACCCGGTCGCAGTCTTCCGCGCAAGACACCGCCCGGGCCCGGCGCAGCACGTCCGGGACCGGCAACATCAGCGAACCGGGGTGCCGCACCACCGGGAACGGCTGGGCCGCGTCGAAGCCGGCGGCGCCCTGCCAGGCAGGCGCGTAGACGACGATCTCACCGCCGGGCTGGCGGGTGGCGAGTGCGTGCACGAAAGCCTGGATCCCGCCGGCGCGGGGCGGGAAGTCGTTGGTGACGACCAGCGTCCTCACCGGGGGTGCAGCCCAGCCCAGGCGCGGGCCAGTGCAATCCGCTGCGGGCCGCTCGGGTGGTCGAAGAACAGCAGGTAGACCAGCGGGGCGGGGTCGAGGGTGGACAGGTTGACCGTCGACAGCCGGTGCTCGCTGGTGATGAAGGTCGGCACGTCGCGGGTGAGCTCGAGTGCGTGCACGTCGGCCCGCGCCTCGATCTGCCGCGACAACAGGTTGGTGAGCGGCGACAGCGCGAACGTCGTCGCCGCGGCGAGGAACAGCACCAGCGGGATGATCGTCGGATCACCGGCGCCGGCCGCTCCGACCCGCCGCAGGACCCAGCCGGACTGCAGCACCACGAACAGCGCACACAGTCCGGCGGCCGCCCCGAGCGCACCGATCGCGGTGCCGTGCAGCACGTCCTGACGTTTGGCGTGGCCGAGCTCGTGGGCCACGATGAGCTCGACCTCCCGCGGTGACGACGAGGCCAGCAGCGTGTCGTAGAGCACGATCCGACGGGTCGACCCGAAGCCCGAGACGTAGGCGTTCAGAGCGGTGGTTCGCCGGGAGGCATCGGCGACCAGGACGTCCCGCACGGGCACGTGGTCGCGCGCCGCGAGCCCGAGCAGATCGCTGCGCAGCTGCCCGGCCGGCAACGAGCTGAAGCGGTTGAACGCAGGCTCCACCAGCACCGGGTAGGCGAACGACCCGGCAAAGATCAGCCCGGCCGCGACCAGGGACGCCCACACCCACCATGTCGCCGGGGCCCGCCGGGCGAGTGCGACCACGACCAGGACGACGAGCGCGGTGGTCAGCGCGCCGATCCCGAGGCCTTTGAGCCGGTCGGCGAGCCAGCCACCCCAGGTCTGCGTCGAGAGCCCATAGCGCCGCAGCACCACCTCGGCCCGGGCGTCCAGCGGCAACGTCACGAGCGAGCCGACGCCGAGCAGCGCGACGACCGCCAGCAGCGTCTGCAGGACCCACCCCCCCGGCAGCGCCGCGACCAGTCGGGGACCGAGCCGGCTCAGGCCGAGGGCTGCGGCGACGGCCAGGCCGAGGGCCAGTGCGGCGTACGCCGGGGGATGGATCGCGCGGTGGAAGCTCCCCTCGCGGGCGCGTTCGGCGGCACTGAAGTCGCGGGCCACGTCGACGCGCGGGTGCGTGCCGGGCAGGACCGACAGCGGCACGGTGCAAAGGACGACCACGACGAGCAGGAGCAGCACGACGAGCAGGCCGAGCACCGCGGGCCGTCTCACGCGAGCTCGCGGCGCAGGGCGTCGCGCCAGGCCACCGTGAACGCCGCCTCGGTGGTGTCCAGCTGCATCATCATCACCTGGGCCAGCGGTTGGCCGGACCCGACGGTGCGGTAGAGCCGGAGCAGCGCCGGTTCGCCGTAGGTCCGGGCGAGCAGGACGACGGCGAGCCATGACTGCTCGTAGACCTGGGCGAGTGCGGGATCGTTGCCGGCGAAGGCCTGGTCGGCCGGCAGCCGCGCGGGCAGCTGCCCCGCGCGGACCTCGGCACCCAGCTCGCCGGCCGAGGTCGACAGCGGTACGCCGAGCCCGTGGTAGCCGACATAGTCGGCGAGCCCCTCGACGAGCCAGGTGGGCACCGCCGGGCCGGTCGCCTC
>JAYTOZ010000354.1:0-1815 GCA_043747515.1 Frankiales bacterium
GCGACGCTGAGGGCCACCCCGACGGCGACCGTTGGCCCGAGCGCGACGCCCACCCCGGCGCCGACGACGCCCGCGACACCGACCGCGCCGCCCACGCCGATGAACTCTGTCGTGGTCGACCGCTGGAACGCCGGGCCGCCGACCGGATCAGCGGTCTCCGCTTACACGGCCGCGACCTCTGACCAGCCGCCGTACGACAGCTGCTACGCCGTGCTTGAGCCGACGAGCGTGTCCGGGGAGGCCAGCGACGGCTCGATCCAGAGCAACCAGCGGGTCACCGCCCGGGATTGCCAGGTCGGCTACGTACCGGCCGCCAGCGCCTCCGGTCAGGTCCTGACAGCGCTTCCGAACAACGCGGGCGCCGTCGCCCTGACGGCGTTCCAGCCCGGCGCCGGCGTTCGGTTGCGCAGCAAGCTCGGCTTCGCGAACGCCGTCGACCTCGTCGGTGGCACCCCGCAGCTCGTCGTCGACGGGGGCCTCGCGGTGGCCGGCGACCTCGACGGGGACGGCAGCAGCTTCTTCCAGCGCCAGCCTCGGACCGCGGTCGGCGTCACCTCGGATGGCACCCTGCTACTCGTGGTCGTCGACGGACGCCAACCGGGCTACAGCGTCGGGATGACCTTGCGGGAGCTGTCGTCGTTCATGCTTTCGCTCGGTGCGCGCAACGCGATGAACCTCGATGGCGGCGGCAGCTCGGCGATGTGGGTGAACGGACTCGTCGTCAACCAGCCGTCGGACGGCTCCGAGCGGGTCATCGCGGACGCGCTGGTGGTGCTCCCGGGTGCCGACCCCGGCGAGGTCGCGCTCGGCACCGCCCCGGCCTTGCCGACCCAGCGGGCGACCGCGGCCTCCCGCACCGCCGGTTGGTCGCTGGAGAGCAACGACCCAGCCGGGACCGGCGGCCTCACCGCGGCCTTGCTGCACCAGGGTGCGTTCCTGCCGCCCGAGCTGCGCCGCACCGCCGTCGCATACGACAAGGCCCATTGAGCTGGGTCGGTACGCGATGTGCTGCCCGGCGCAGTAGCTGCCGATGTTGCCTGGCAGCGGCTGCAACTGGGTGGGAAGTCCTACGTCACCCGGGAGGATCAAGCACGTGAGCGCCATCGACAGCCTGTTCGCCCTGGTCCTCGGGCTGATCGCCTTCCTGTACGCCGCGGCACTCATCGTGGTCGTGTGCGCCGAGGCCAACGCGGTCCGGGCCGACCGGCTCTCCCCACGGGCCCTGCTCACGCCCCTGACCGACAACGTCGAGCTCACCCCCGGCGATGAGAAGGTCTACGCCAAGCAAGCGGCTGCGCAACGCAGCAAAGGCTTCGAGCAGATCGACGTCAGCTTCGATAACGATGCCCCCCGCCCATGGCACCGCACATTCGTGGTCCGGCCTCGTGCAACGGTGAGCATCGCCGGGGCACAACGAAAATTGACGGCTGTTCCAGTGCAGGGCCTCGGCGTCGATAGCGTCGGGGCGATGACCCCGAGATGACGTGACGTTGTTCCAGCCGCAAACGGTGACGGTCAGCCGTTACCGCTACCGGGCGAACAACATCTCGAAACACTGAACGAGCAGAACGCCAGCACCTGTCACGTAGTCACAAGCAATGGACGACTCGTAGAGAACCGGCTGTGTGGACACATGCACGTCCGGTGCGGCGGACGGGCTGGAGAAACGTCACGCCTGCAACATCGTCAACGCGCGCCCCGGCCCAGTCCGACCGAAATCGTCCACGCGCACCACAACCGCCTTCTCCGGCGGGTTCAGGCACTGCCCGACACGGTCACGGACGTTGGCGGTCAGCTCAGGGGGGATGGAGAACA
>JAYTOZ010000355.1:0-2845 GCA_043747515.1 Frankiales bacterium
GCGAACCTCCCGCCAGAGAGCCGGTGTCCTGTTCGACCACAACAGCGAGACCCCTTCTGACCGGTGATCTCGTCGTTCCCGGTCGCTGAAGGTCCCATGTCCCACTGCTCGTGCAACACGACCGGGCAGGCGTGCATCAAGGGCGCAGCTCCGTCCTCGTGCCGCCGCGTGCCCGCCCAGTCGTCCCGGACAGCGCTCCAGCAGGGCCGGGACAGGAGCGGCCTGTCGCCAGCGCCGTGCGATCAGCCTTAGGCTCCGCGGGTGGCCCTGCCCCCCGCCGCCCCTTCCGCTCCCGCCGTGGTCCGTATGGGTCGGCGACGGGTGACCGGCGGCGACCGCGCGACGAGGCGTACAGCGACCCCGTCTTGTCGTCGTCGCGATTGGGCTCCGCAGAGAGATCGACGCGGGGCGTCCCCGGGACAGGAAGGGTGGCCCGATGCCAGACATCGCGCATGACATGAGGCGGGCGCTGGCACGGGCCCGTGACGGCAAGGCCCTCGATGTCAATGAGGCCACGGTCCTGCTCGGGGCCCGTGGCGAGGCCCTGGCCGAGCTGATGGCGCGCGCCGCGCGGGTCCGCGACGCGGGGCTGGAGCACGCCGGTCGTCCGGGCGTCGTGACCTACAGCCGCAAGGTGTTCGTGCCGCTGAGTCGGCTGTGCCGCGACCGCTGTCACTACTGCACCTTCGCGACGACACCGAACCGGCTGCCGGCGCCGTTCCTGAGCCTGGACGAGGTGCTGCAGATCGCCCGGCAGGGCGCGGCACTGGGTTGCAAGGAGGCGTTGTTCACCCTGGGTGACCGGCCTGAGGCGCGCTGGCCGGTGGCGAGGGCGTGGCTGGACGAGGCGGGCTATGACAGCACCCTGGCCTATGTCCGGGCCTGCGCGGTGGCGGTGCTGGAGCAGACCGGTCTGCTGCCCCACCTCAACCCGGGGGTGCTGAGCTGGAGTGAGTTGCAGCGCCTGAAGCCGGTGGCGCCGTCGATGGGGATGATGCTTGAGACAACCGGCGACGTCCCGGCCCACCGGGGCAGCCCGGACAAGGTCCCGGCGGTGCGGCTGCGGACCCTGGAGGACGCCGGGCGACTGAGCGTGCCATTCACGACCGGGCTGCTGGTCGGGATCGGGGAGAGCTTGCGGGACCGGGCCGAGACGGTCTTTGCGATCAGGGCGAGCCACGCCCGGCACGGCCACGTGCAGGAGGTGATCGTCCAGAACTTCCGGGCCAAGGCCGACACCGCGATGCGCAACGAACCCGACGCCGGGATGCAGGAGTTCCTCGCCGCGGTCGCGGTCACCCGCCTCGTGATGGGGCCGCGGATGCGGGTGCAGTCGCCGCCTAACCTGGTCGACCTGGCCGAGACCGCCGCCCTGCTGGCTGCTGGTGTCGACGACTGGGGTGGCGTCAGCCCGCTCACACCGGACCACGTGAACCCCGAGCGCCCCTGGCCTCACCTCGACGACCTCGCCCGCGCCACTGCCGGCGCCGGGTTCGTGTTGCGCGAGCGCCTGACCGCGCACCCGCCCTACCTCCAAGAGCCGTGGCTCGACCCGCGCCTGGCCGGCCACGTCGCCGCGCTGCGCGCCCCCGACGGGCTGGCGGCCGACGTCCTGCCCGTCGGACTGCCGTGGCAGGAGCCTGACGACGCCCTGGTCAGTTCGGGGCGCACCGACCTGCACGCGACCGTCGACACCACCGGCCGCACCGCTGAGCGCCGCACCGACTTCGACGAGGTCTACGGCGGCTGGGACGCGATCGCCGCCGCCGTGCCGGCCCCTCGTGCCCGGCTCACGCACGACGTCGCCGCCGCGCTGCGGGTCGCCCGCGACCGCCCCGCGAGCCTGTCCGAGCGGCAGGCGCTGGCGCTGATGACGGCCGACGGCGCGGACCTTGACGCGGTGTGCGCGCTCGCCGACGACGTCCGCCACGACACCGTCGGCGACGACGTCACCTACGTCGTCAACCGCAACATCAACTTCACGAACATCTGTTACACCGGCTGCCGATTCTGCGCATTCGCCCAGCGCCGCACCGACGCCGACGCCTACACCCTGTCCCTGGAGGAGGTCACCGAGCGGGCGGCCGAGGCGTGGGACGTCGGGGCGACCGAGGTCTGCATGCAGGGCGGCATCGACCCGCAACTGCCCGGCACCGCCTACCTCGACCTGGCCCGGGCGGTGAAAGCCAACGCCCCGGGCCTGCACCTGCACGCCTACTCGCCGATGGAGATCGTCAACGGCGCGGCCCGCCTGCAGGTGAGCGTCCAGGAGTTCCTGCAGCAGGTCCGCGCCGCCGGCGTTGACAGCCTCCCGGGCACGGCGGCGGAGATCCTCGACGACGACGTGCGTTGGGTGCTGACCAAGGGCAAGCTGCCGACGGCGCAGTGGATCGAGGTCGTGCAGACCGCGCACCGCGTGGGCCTGCCGACCACCAGCACGATGATGTACGGCCACGTCGACCAGCCGCACCACTGGGTCGCGCACCTGCAGCTGCTCGCCCGCCTGCAGGACGAGAGCGGCGGCTTCACCGAGTTCGTGCCGCTGCCGTTCGTGCACACCAGCGCGCCGCTCTACCTCGCCGGCGTCGCCCGCCCGGGCCCGACGGTGCGCGACAACCGCGCGGTGCACGCCGTCGCCCGGCTGCTGCTGCACGGGCGGATCGAGCACGTGCAGTGCTCCTGGGTGAAGCTGGGCCCGGAGCAGTGCGGCCGGGTCCTGGCCGGTGGCGTCGACGACCTGGGCGGGACCCTGATGGAGGAGACCATCAGCCGGATGGCCGGCAGCCAGCACGGCAGCCGCAAGAGCGTCGACGACCTGGAGGCGATGGTCCGGGCCGCCGGACGC
>JAYTOZ010000356.1:0-4209 GCA_043747515.1 Frankiales bacterium
TCTGGTAGCCGCGTTTGCGGCCGAACTGGTCAATGAAGAACGGGTCAGTGGTGGGCGTCAGCGTGACGGTCTGGTGCTGCGCGCCGGTGATGGTGCTGACCTGGCGGGTGGTTGCGGTGACGCGTTGGCTGCCTGGGCCGGTGTTGGTCACCGTCACCGAGCCGGTGACCGGGCTGCCGGCCGGGGCGACGGTGTCGAGCTGGGTGGCGATCTGCTGACCGGTGTCCACCACGAGCTGCCCGGACGCGGGGTGGAGCGCTGCGCTGCCGCCGTCCAAGCTGCGGGCGAGTTGGACGGCCCGGTAGCTGTCCAGCAGCCCGGCGCCCTGCTCCTGCGCGGGCAAGCCCTGATCGTCGGCGCTGGAGTCCAGTACCCGGCGGACCTGTTGCGGGCTGGGGCTGACGCCACCGTGCCCGGCCCGGTAGGCCTGCACAACCAAAGCGGCTGCGCCGGCGGTGAACGGTGCGGACTGGCTGGTCCCGCCGAACTCCTGGATGTCGCTCGGGGCGCCGTTGTTATCGGTGCAGCCGGCGTACTGCTGGCTGCCGTCCGGGAGCAGCCGAGCCGAGCACAATGCCCAGCCCAGGTCCCCGGGCGCGAGCAGGTCCTGCACCCGGGTGTTCTGACTGATCCCGGCGCTGGAGAGCGCAGACACCTGATCGTCGGCCCAACGGCCGTTGCCGAGCTGGAAACCGTTGGAGCTCTGTTGCGCGTAGCTCCGCAGCGTCGTGCTGGCCCCAGCAGCGATGACCCACGGGTCGGTTCCCGCGGTGCCGTGGGTGTTACCGATCCCGGCGTCACCGGTGCTCGCCACGACCGTGACGCCAGCATCGACCGCGTCGCGGTTGAAGATGCTGATCGGGTCCTGCGCGCTGTCGGGGTAGGGATTGGCACCGAAGGATTCGTTCAGCACATCGACGTGGTCGGTGTTCACCGCATAGTCGATGGCCTGCACGATCGTTGAGGTGGGGGCCGTCACCAACGCGTTCGCGAACACTTTCAACGCCACGAGCTGGGCACCCGGGGCCATCCCCTGCACCCGGATTGTGCAACCCACCGGTAACGGGTGCGCAGGGTTGACATAGCCCGACAGGTCATAGGCGTGCCGGCCCTGGGCCGCGATGGAGCTGGCGTCTCCAAGCGCCTCGGCGCCGCTGGTCGAAGCCGCTGTCCCGTCGCCGGAAAAGTCCTGGTAGTCGGTGATGACGTGCGAACCGTCCGCCCGGATCAGGTCAGGCTGGTTCACATCGACGCCGTCAGCGATAAACGCGACCTTCACCCCGGTCCCGTCGTAACCCAGCGAACGGGCGGTGCCGACGGTGGGGTCATCGGAACTCGTGCGGGTGCGTTGCAACGCTTCGGGCTCCAGCAACGGCTTCGACGGGTCGCTGGGACACACCGCGTAGCGACCGTCGGTCGGGGCGACCGGACCCGCCACCGACCCGGTGCTCGACGGCTCACGCACCTGCCGTGCCAAGCCCCGCGGAAGGTCCGGCACCACAGCGGCCACCGACGGATCAGCCGCAAGCCCCGCGACGTCATTGCTCGGGACGGTCGCCGCGACCGCGTTCAACGTGCGGTACGCGTGCGTCGTCCGACCTCCCAGACGGTCAATCGTCGCTCGCACAGCGCTCTGGTCACCGGCCAGCACACCGGCCCGACGACCGTCCTGCGCGGTGATCGGGAGATCGCGGTGCTGATCGCGCAGCAACACGATCACCGCGCGCTGCGGCCCCCGTCCGATGACGTGCCCGACCGAGGCGGTTGCCGGCATGGCCTGCGCCAACGGCGCCAGCGCAACGCTGGCACCCAACGCGGCCACCGCGGCCAACGTGCTGACCCGCGCGGCACGCACCGGGCGGTTGCGCACAGCGAACCGTCGAGACAACACGCGGCCTCCTGCAGATCGAGACGACGCCAGCTGGCGATGCCTGCGGACACCCTCCCCTCCCCATCGCCCCAGGACAAGGGTTTGCCCGAGATCATGATGGAAAGCAAGCCGTTTCCTGTCGGCCAGTCCTGGCGGCTGAACAGCGACCCACAACACCGAACTCGCGTTCGAGCGACGGCTGTACGACGGGGCGCGGCACGAGGTGTCCAACGAGTCCAACCGCGACGAGGTGCTCGCTGGCGTCGTGGCCTTCGTCGAACCGATGGTGGCGGCAGCTCCGGCTCACCGGTGACCATCGAGTGCAGTCGCACCCGATCGCTGCGCACCCACACTTGGGACAGTTCCACCGCCCGGCCGTCGTCGAGCTAGGTCACCTGTGTGTGCGCAGGCAGGCGTGGCAGACCGGACGAGGTCCGCGACCGCGCCAGCAGCAGCCAAGATGAAGAAATGGCCGCCCGGTAGGACCCGGAGTCCCTGCCAGGCGGTGCTGTACGACGCCCATGCCCCGACCGCGTCGGCTGGGGCGACCGGGTCATCCCGGCCTGCGAGCGCGTGCAGCGGCGTCGCCAGAACCTCCGGGCGGGGCCGGTAGGTCTCGAACAGCGCGAGGTCGGCCCGCAGCGCGGGAAGCACCGTGGCTACGAACTCAAGGTCGTCCAGCAGCTCCGACGGTGTGCCACCCCAGGAGCGCAACTGGGCCAGCAGGTCGCGGTCGCTCAGAAGCGCGACGGCCTTGTGTTGGGCCCGCAGATGCGGCGCGGGGCATCCGGACACCACGAGCGCGGTGAGTGGCGCCCCGAGCCGCTCCAGGCCGATTGCGACCTCGTGGCCGAGCAAGCCGCCCATGCTGTGCCCGAGGACCACGAGGGGCCGGTCCAGGAGGCTGAACGCGTCCCCGATGATCTCTGCCACGATCTCGTCCAGGTCGGCTGCGGGCGGTTCGCTGATGCGGCGGCCGTGACCCGGTAGGTCTGCGGCCCAGACCTCGGCGACGCCGGCCAGGTCCGGCACCCACCGCCGGTAGAGGTCGCTGCGCCCGCCGGCATGTGGCAGGCAGAGCAGCCGGGTGCCCGGCGATGGAGGCGACAACCGCACCAGATCTTTCACGACCTCACGACCTCAGCCGGGCCGGGTTGCGGGCGTTCTGAGCGAGCCCGGCTGGGCACTGGGGCGGCGGCTGGCCGGGCGGCACCGGACGCCGCGGCGATCCGGTCGGGGATGCCGGTCGTGGGTCCGTCGGCCACTGCCGCGGTCGCGGGGGCGTCGTGCTGCGGTAGGAACAGCAGCGCGGCCAGCGCTGCCAGGAGGGCGGCGGCAGCAGCCGTGAACGAGCCGGCATGCAGGCCGGCCATGAACGAGCTGCGAACGGCCCCCGCCAGCGCGGGGTCCGGGCCCGCTGCTGCGAGCCCGGCGGCGAGCGAGGTTCTGCCCGACTGCAGGGTTGCGGGCGCGACGCCGAGCCCGGTCCAGGCCTGCGCCAGCTGAGAGCCGTAGTACCAGCTCATGACCGAGCCGACCACTGCGACACCGAGCGCGCCGCCGAGCTCACGGGTGGTGTCGTTGACGGCCGAGCCGACCCCGGCCCTGCTTTCCGGCAGGGCGGCCAGGACCGAGTCGGTCGACGGGCCTGTGGCCAGGGCCATGCCGGCGGCCATGAGGCACATGGACACCACCACGACGCCCCAGTAGTCGGCGGTGACCGACGCCCGCGCGGCCACGAGGAAACCGGCGGCCATGAGGAGCATCCCGCCGCCCACCACGGCCTTCGTGCCGATCTTGCGCGCCGCGAGGATGGCCAGCGGGGAGAGGACCCCCATCACTGCGGCGTAGGGCAGTGTCGCGGCCCCGGCGCGCAGCGTGCTGTAGCCGCGAACGAGTTGGAAATACATGGTGATCATGAAGATGAAGCCGAACAGACCGAAGAACGCGATGGAGATCGTCGCGCTCGCCGCCGAGAACCGCGCGTTGCGGAACAGCCGCACGTCGAGCAGGGGGTTGTCGCTGCGCGCCTCGAGCAGGACGAACCCGACGACGAGGATGGCGGCGCCGGCGAAGCCCGCCTCGACAGTCCAGCTGGTCCAGCCTCGCGTCGGCGCCTCGATCACGGTCCAGACGAGCAGGCTGACCGAGGCCACCGACAGCAGCGCCCCCGCGACGTCGAACCGACCTGGGGACGGGTCCCTCGACTCGGGCAGCAGGACTGCGCCGAGGACCAGGGCGAGGGCGACGACCGGGAGGTTGACCAGGAAGATCGACCACCAGCCGTAATGCTCAAGCAGCAGTCCCCCGACGACCGGCCCCAGGGCGATCGCCAGGCC
>JAYTOZ010000357.1:0-1578 GCA_043747515.1 Frankiales bacterium
CGGGCGCGTTGGCTGTCCTACACCGCGCGCACCTTCACCGGCGCGGAAGCGGCCGAGTGGGGGCTGGCCGCACAGGCCTTCCCCGGCGCGGACCTGGACGCGGCTGTCGAGGATCTCGTGGCTGCGTTGACCGCGAACAGCATCGGCTCACTGCGGGCCTACAAGGACCTCTACCGCGCGGCCGCACGCGAGTCGCTGCCGCAGGGCTTGCTCTACGAGGCGGCCACCGGCTACCCGATCGCCGATACCGAGCAGCGCGTCGCCGGTTTTCGCTGAGCCGCGACACCGTCAGCACAGTCCACGGAGTTTGGCCCCGGAGTCTGATCAACTGGCAGCCCTGTGGCGAGCGCTTCGTCCAGGACACCTGACATTGCCGCCACCGCCGAGCTCGAAGGTCTGACCGACCAGGGAAAGGCTCACGGCCCCTGAAAACGGGCTACGAAGCGCCGCTGCCAGGGCATCTCGATCGCGCGGGCGTGGTAATGCTCACGTATGAGCAGCACCGCCTGGTCCGCGGCGACGCCGTCCAGCACCGCGATGCATGCGAGCGCCGTACCGGTTCTTCCGCGGCCGCCTCCGCAGGCGACTTCCACGCGCTCGAGTTCAGCCCGAGACCAGGCCGCGCACAGCGCGGCGCGCGCGTCACGGCGGTCGCGGGGCAGCCGGAAATCCGGCCACCTGACCCACCGGGCCTCCCACTGCGTCGCCGGAGGCTCGTGAGCCAGCAGATACACGGCGAACTCAGGTGTCGGACCATCGGGCACCGGCGAGCGCAGCCCGCGGCCGCGCAGCAGACGGCCAGACGGCATGCGGATGACCCCGGACGCTGAGGAGTCCCAACCCGCGCTCATCCGGGCAAGGTAGATCCCCGGACAGCTCGTGCAGCGTTCCTCACGCGGGATCGCGAGTGGGGTGAGTTGCTGGCGGCCCGGCGCAGTCGTGGTAGGACTGAGCGCACCTTCTCAGGGAGTTGGTATCGATGAACGAAGCGCTGATGGACCCGACCTTTTACCGCACTGCCGCCGAGGCCATCGCGGCCCCGACCGAGAAGCTGGCCTATGTCGTGGCGTTCGACCGGTCGGGCGAGCGTCCGGACGCGCTGACCGTCATCGACGTCGACGAGATGTCCGACGACTTCGGCACCGTCGTCGGCTGGACCGACCTGCCGACCCGCGGCGACGAGTTGCACCACTTCGGCTGGAATGCGTGTTCAAGTGCCCTGATGCACGCCGGTCACGACATGGGCGCGGAGGGCCTGCAGCGGCGCTACCTGCTCCTGCCCGGCATCCGCAGCTCGCGGATCCACATCTACGACACCCAGCCCGACCCCCGGTCGCCGACGCTGCACAAGACGATCGAGGCGTCCGAGCTGGCTGACAAAGCCGGCTACTCCCGCCCGCACACCCTGCACTGCGGGCCCGACGGGATCTTCCTCACCTGCCTCGGCGGGGCGGACGGCGCCGACGGCCCCGGCGGGATCGCGCTGCTCGACCACACCACCTTCGACGTATTGCGCCCGTGGGAGACCGATCGCGGCTCGCAGCACCTGGCGTACGACGCCTGGTGGCACCTCAATCA
>JAYTOZ010000358.1:0-30888 GCA_043747515.1 Frankiales bacterium
CGCAGCTGTCCGCCGACCAGCAGGAGCAGCAGGCCGGTCGCTGCGACGGCCACCCAGGCGAGCGCCCCACGGCGACGGCAGCCGATGTCCGCGGGAGCCGCAGGAGCGAGGGGGACGGCGGCACTGCGTAGCGCCCACGCGCCGACGAACACGACCTCGAGGACGACGAATGCGTATTCCTCGACTGGGATCGAGCCGATCCGGCCGATGACCTGGGCGGGGTCGTAGGACCAGACCCCGGTACGGACGAGGTGGTCGTCCCACGGAGTGGTCCAGAGCAGCGCCAGTGTCGACAGAGCCGCTCCAGGGGCGACGAGCACCCGCCGCCCGGGCACACCGCGCAGGAGCAGGGCCGCCGGAAGGGCGACGGCCAGAAGGTCGAACAGCGCGTAGTTCACGGGTGCTCCCAGCCTGCGCGGGTGGTGCCGGTCGGGGGCGGCGCGGGTGCAGCCACCCCCGACCGGAGCGTCGTACCGGGCGGGTCTTTTTGGGGGGTTAGGCCCGCACGCTGGAGCGGTCGGCGACCAGATCGCCCATCTCGTGGTCCTCGTCGAAGCTCGGGTCGTCGGCCTCGCTCTTGAACCGGGCGATCTTGAAGATGACCAGGCCGAACGCCGCCTTGGCGAGGATGTCAGCGATCGAGTAGCCGGCCTGCCGGGCCACAAAGCCACCGGCACCACTGAACCCGAAGACCGGGAACAGGTAGGCGATCGGGTAGACGCCCCAGAGACCCACCAGCATGATCCGCAGCTTGCTGACGGTGCCCCGGACCTCGAGCGGCTGGCGGTCGAGCGACTTGCTCAGCTCGACGAACAACACGTAGAGCAGGTAGATGAACGGGATCGTCGACAGCGTGCCCCACAGCAGCCGGGTGCCGGTGTCGCTCGAGACCTCACCGGGGTAGCCGAGCGCGATCATCAGGCCGGAGGCGATGACGAGCTTGGTGAGCAGTGGCTTGGCGACAGCGCGGGCCAGCGCCAACACGGCGATTGTCTCAACGAGCAGCAGCGGGACGGTGAGGAACCAGTCGACGTATCGGTAAGCCTCGTTGAACTCGATGTTGGTGAGCTTGAACGGCCCGGATCCACCCTGGGCGGTGGTCTTGTAGGACTCCTTGAAGTTCTGGAAGATCCGGATGTAGTGGTAGGTGGCGATGAAGCACACCATTGCGCTGACCACCAACGCGTTGCGGTAACGGGCAACGACCCGTCGTTGCGACAAGACCAGGAACAGCCCGGTGAACGCCAGACTGGCGATGGCGAGCGAGAACAGGTTGTAGACGGCATTGAACTGCCCAGAACTGAGCTCTGGGACCTTGACGGATGCAGCGAGCAACACGTCTTGCTCCTCACGGTTGCGCCGGCGAAGTGCCGGCTCGTCGGCTGGTCGGCGGGTGCCGGCGAGGGGCGTCGGTCCCGGTCCCGGGGCGGTGTGGCCGCGGTGCGTGTCCGTGGTCTCCGTCGGGGCACGGTGATCTTCACGGGCCCGGCGACGTTGCGCAACCCGAACATCTCATGGCGCGTTCTGTGACTGGCTGCGATCCTGTGGCTATGGTCCGACCGGCCCGCGCCCTGCGAGATCACGACCCGACGAGGTTGCTGACGCCGTCCTGGAGCCCGGTTCCGGCAGCCCTTCACACGACGCGAAGCTCGGTCGGCCTGGTCGCCGTCGCCGCCACCGTCGGGGCCCTCGCACCCGCTGCCGCCGCCGATGCCGGACCGGCGCTGCTGGTCGTCGCCGGCCTGCTCGGCTTGCCGCACGGGGCGGTCGACCACCTCGCCCTCGGCTGGGTCCGTGGCCGGACCGGCCCGGCCCGGCCCGGCGTCCTGCTCGCCTATGCCGCCGCAGCGGTTGCGGCAGCGGTGGCCGCCCTCGCCGCCCCGATGCCAGCCCTGCTGCTGCTCCTGACGCTGTCGGTGGCACATTTCGCCGAGGGCGAGGCCGCGTTCGACCGGTTGCGGGGAGGAGCCGGGCTCGTCCTGCCGGCAACCGCGCTCGGCACAGCGGTGGTTGCGCTGCCGCTCGTGCTCCGGCCGGCCGCTGCCCGCCCATTGCTGATCGCGTTGGACCCGGCCCTGCCGGCGGTGCTGGCCGGCGCGCGGCTGGTGCTGATCGTCGGGACGGCGCTGCTTGTCGTGGTCGGCCTGCTGGTGGCAATGCGCGCTGGTCAGCGGATGGTCGCGACGGAGCTGGCGGTCGTCGCGCTGGCTGCCGCGCTCGGCCCGCCGCTGGTTGTCTTCGCCGTCTGGTTCGCCGGCTGGCACGCCCCGCGGCACCTGGTCCGGTTGGCTGCCCTCGAACCGTCCGGCGACGGACGTGAGCGGGTGCGCCGGCTGGCTCGCGGCGCTGCCGTCCCGACCGCGTTCGCGGCCAGCGGCCTGGCCGGGCTCGCGCTCGTGCTCGGCGGCCTCCCGGGAGCGGTGCTGATCGTGCTGCTCGCGCTCACTGTGCCGCACACCGCGGTGGTGGCGCGGCTCGACCGGTTGGCCGCCACCGCGACAGTCGACCGGTCAGCCGCGTAGCCCCAGCTGGTCGTCGCGCCACTCCGTCGCCGCGTCGCCGGTCCGGGCCAACTCGTGCTCGCGCTCGCGCAGGTCGACCCGGCGGATCTTGCCGCTGACGGTCTTGGGGAGCTCGGCCACGAACTCGAGCCGGCGCACCCGCAGGTAGGGCGCGAGGCGCTCGCGGGCGTGCTGCAGGATCGCGCGAGCGGTCTGCTCGGTCGGCTCCCAGCCGGCGGCCAGGGTGACGTAGGCCTTGGGGACGGCCAGCCGCAGCGGATCCGGCGCCGGGACGACCGCTGCCTCGGTGACGGCCCGATGCTCGATCAGCACGCTCTCGAGCTCGAACGGCGAAACCTTGTAGTCGCTGGCCTTGAACACGTCGTCGGTGCGACCGATGTAGGTGATGCTCCCGTCCGCGGCTCGCTGCGCGATGTCGCCCGTGTGGTAGCGGCCACCGGCCATCGCCTCCGCCGCGAGCTCGAGATCACCCTGGTAGCCCGTCATCAACGCCAGCGGCTGGCTGGACAGGTCGAGACACAACTCGCCTTCGTCGGCGAGCTGGTCGGTGAGCGGGTCGACGAGCACCACCGGGATGCCCGGCAGTGGCCGGCCCATCGCACCCGGCCGCACCGGCTGCCCCGGGGTGTTGCCGACCTGGGCGGTCGTCTCGGTCTGGCCGAACCCGTCGCGAACGGTCAGCCCCCAATGCCGCTGCACGTGGGTGATCACCTCGGCGTTGAGGGGTTCGCCGGCCGCGAGCAGCTCCCGCAGGGCACCCGGCCCGCCGGACAGGTCTGCCTGGATGAGCATCCGCCACACCGTCGGCGGCGCGCAGAACGTCGTCACCGAGGCCGCCCGGAGCTGGGCCAGCAGGGTCGCGGCCTCAAACCGGGCGTAGTTCGCGACGAAGACGGTCGCCTGGGCCAGGAACGGCGCGAAGAAGCAGGACCAGGCGTGCTTGGCCCAGCCGGGCGAGGCGATCGTGAGGTGCACATCGCCCGGCTGCAACCCGATCCAGTACATCGTCGACAGGTGCCCGACCGGATAGCTGACCTGGGTGTGCTCGACCAGCTTCGGCCGCGAGGTCGTGCCCGAGGTGAAGTACAACAGCACCGGGTCGCCCGGATCGGTCACCGCCTCGAAGGTCCTCGGCTGCCTCACGGCGTACGCCGATCGGTAGTCGAGCCAGCCGGGTGGGGTCCCGTCGACGCAGATCCTCGACAGCGATGGCAGCTGGTCGAACTTGGCGGCATCGTCGGCCGTCGCGACGACGTGCTGCACATCGGCCCGGGCCACCCGGTCGGCCAGGTCGGCGGCGCCGAGCGCCGTCGTCGTGGGGAGCACGATCGCGCCGAGCTTCATCACCGCCAGCATCGACTCCCACAGCTCGACCCGGTTGCCGAGCATCAGCATGACGCGGTCGCCCCGGCCGACCCCCTGCTCGGCCAGCCAGGTCGCGACCTGGTCGGAGCGCCGGACCAGGTCGTCGTAGGTGAGGCGCTGCTCGCTGCCGTCCGGTTCGACGATCCACAGCGCGACGGTGTGGGAGCCGCGGCCGATCGCGTCGAACCAATCGGTGGCCCAACAGAACGGGCCCTTGAGCTGCGGCCAGGCGAAGGTGGCGACCGCCTGGTCGTAGTCGTCCCGGGTCGCCAGCAGGTGGTCGCGCGCGGCCCGCAGCGCGATGGTGTTGGCCGTGTCGGTCATGCCCGCATCCTGCCCGACCCGGCTAGCGGTCCAGGGGCAGGCCGACGTAGTTCTCGGCAAGGCTGGTGGCAGCGGCCGTGGAGCTCGCGACAGCGCGCAGCTGGGCGAGCTGCAGCTGTCGGTCGAAGTCGTCACCGCCGAAGGTGTGCAACATCGAGGTCATCCACCAGGAGAAGTGCGTCGTGCGCCAGACCCGGCGCAGCGCCCGTTCCCCGTAACTGTCGAGCAGGTCCGGATCGCGGGCACCGAACCAGGCGGTCAGCGCGTCCGCGAGCAGCGCCACGTCGGCGACCGCGAGGTTGAGGCCCTTGGCGCCGGTCGGCGGGACGATGTGCGCGGCGTCGCCGGCCAGGAACAACCGGCCGTGCCGCATTGGGGTGCTGACGAAACTGCGCATCGGCGTGATCGCCTTGTCGATGACCTCGCCGGTGTCCAGCGACCAGCCGTCGAGCGCGAGGCGAGTCTGCAGCTCGGCCCAGATCCGGTCGTCGGACCAGTCCTCGACGCGTTCGCCAGGGTCGACCTGGAGGTAGAGACGGCTGATCTCAGGCGACCGCATGCTGTGCATCGCGAAGCCGTGGGGATGCCAGGCGTAGATCAGCTCGTCGGTCGACGGAGCCACCCTGGCCAGGATCCCCAGCCAGGCCAGGGGGTACTCGCGCTCCCAGGTCGTCGCCCCCGGTACAGCGAGCCGGCTGATCCCGTGGAATCCGTCGGCACCGACGACGACGTCGCAGTCCAATCGGTGGAGCTGACCGTCGGCGGTGCTGAACGTCACGGCCGGGTGGTCGGAGTCGACATCGTGGACGGCCGTGCCGGAGACCTCGAAGTGCAGCGGCAGACCCGCTGCCACGCGCGCGGCGATGAGGTCCTTGACCACCTCGGTCTGGCCGTAGACCCAGACCGAGCGGCCGGTCAACGCCTGGAAGTCGATCCGGTGCCGCTCGCCCGGCCACTGCAGGAAGATCCCGTCGTGCTGCAGCCCCTCGCGCTGGAGCCGGCCGCCGACGCCGGCCTCGACGAGCAGGTCGACGGTGCCCTGCTCGAGCACCCCGGCCCGGATCCGCGCCTCGACGTAGTCGCGGGAGCGTCGCTCGATGACGACGCAGTCGATGCCTGCCCGGGCGAGCAGCTGCGACAACAGCAGACCGGCGGGGCCCGCGCCGATGATGGCGACCTGGGTACGCATGGCGCAGAGCCTGACGGCAAGGGCTGCGCGGGCCAAGCCGGGGGATGACACGCTGCGCACAAACCGCGCGGCGACGAAAGGAGCGCATCGTGGCAGCGCCGAGGCATTGGGGCTACGAACGGCCGCCCGACGGGGTCAACCCCCCGCTGCTGGCACCGGCGTACGCCGCCACGATTGCGCGCGCGCCCTCCCGGACGTTGGTCCTGCTCCCGCACCGCCTCGGGGAGCTGACCGGGCCGGTCTTCGGCCCAGAGCGGGTGCTCCCCGGTGACGCCGACCTCACCACGTGTGGAGCCACCGAGGCGATCGGCCAGCGGATCATTGTGACGGGGCGGGTACTCGACAGCGACGGCCGGGCGGTGCCGCACACCCTGATCGAGCTCTGGCAGGCCAACGCCGCCGGGCGCTACGCCCACCCACTCGACAGCTGGCCCGCGCCGCTCGACCCTGGCTTCACCGGCGCCGGCCGGACTGTGACCGACACTGAGGGCCGCTACCGCTTCACCACGATCAAGCCTGGCGCCTACCCATGGCGGAACCATGACAACGCCTGGCGGCCGGCGCATCTGCACTTCTCGCTGTTCGGCGTCGCCTTCGCCCAGCGGCTGGTCACCCAGATGTATTTTCCCGACGACCCGCTGTTCGGCCAGGACCCGATCTACGGCGCGGTGCCCGAGGCGTCCCGGCATCGGCTCGTCAGCCGCTTCAGCCTGGCGCAGACCCGCCCGGACTGGGCCCTCGCCTTCGAGTTCGACATCGTGCTGCGGGGGCGCGACGCCACACCCTTCGAGGAGCCCCGATGAGCCGGTTGGGTCTCACCCCCTCGCAGACCGTCGGCCCCTACCTCTCGCTCGCCCTGCGTCGGCCGGACGGCCAGTACGTCGTACCGGCGGGAACGCCTGGTGCGTGCTGGATCCGGGGACGCGTGCTCGACGGCCGAGGTGAGGTCGTCACCGACGCACTGGTCGAGACCTGGCAGGCCGACGTCGACGGGATCTACTGCCATCCACGCGACGAGCGGTACGCCGGGGCACCGGTCACCCCCGGCTTCCGGGGCTTCGGGCGCTCCGAGACGGTCGCGGGCGGCTGGGCGATCCACACCGTGCGGCCGGGGTGGGCCGACGGTGCCCCGCACCTGGCCGTGTCGGTCTTCGCCCGTGGCCTGCTCGACCGACTGGTCACCCGGATCTACCTGCCGGACCAGGACAACAGCCAGGATCCGGTGTTGGCCGGGCTCGACCCGGCGCGGGCCGCCACCCTGGTCGCGGCCCCCGCCGAGGACGGCTACCACCTCGACATCACACTGCAGGGTGAGCATGAGACCGTCTTCTTCGCTGTCTGACGGCCTGTTCGACGGGGTCCTCGGCCGCGGTGGAGCCGCCGAGCAGGTCCGTGACGGGGCCTGGTTGCGGGCGCTGCTGGACGTCGAGGCGGCCCTCGCGATGGCCTGCGTCGCAGCCGGTCTGGTCCCCCCGGCGGCAGCCGCCGCGATCTTCGCCGCCTGCCGGGACATCGGCGCGTACGACCTCGGGACGCTCGGCCGGCAAGCAGCCGCGGAGGGCAATCCGGTGGTGCCCCTGGTGCGGGCCATCGAGACCCTCGCCGGGCCGGACGCCGCACCCTTCGTGCATGTCGGCGCGACGAGCCAGGACGTTCTCGACAGCGCCATGCTGCTCGTGGCCCGACGGTCACTGACGCACGTGCTCACCGACCTGCGGGCCGCGGCCGGGGCCGCCGCCGGGCTCGCCGCCGCG
Organism: Frankiales bacterium; assembly: GCA_043747515.1. Lineage (GTDB taxonomy): Bacteria > Actinomycetota > Actinomycetes > Mycobacteriales > SCTD01 > JAYSQK01. Next base: position 7,155 of record JAYTOZ010000358.1, read on the forward strand.
CACCGGGACACCGCCATGGTGGGCCGGACCCTGCTGCAGCAGGCCCTGCCGACGACCTTCGGGCTCAAGGCGGCCGGCTGGGCGCTGGCGCTGGACCACGCCGCGGCGCAACTCGACCGGGTCGACGCAGCGTTGCCGGTGCAGCTCGGCGGCGCGGTCGGCACCCTCGCGGTCTACGGGGAGAGCGCGACGGTCGTGCTCACCGAGCTGGCGCGGGCGCTGGGGCTGCGGGTGCCGGTGCTGCCCTGGCACACTGCCCGCGGACCGGTCGCCGACCTGGCGGGCGCACTCGGCGCGGCCTGCGGGGCGGTCGGGAAGGTCGGGCTCGACGTCTGCCTGCTGGCCCAGAACGAGGTCGGCGAGGTGCGCGAAGCGGTGGCGGGCCGGGGCGGCTCGTCGGCGCTGCCGCACAAGCGCAACCCCGTCGCGGCCGTCGCCGCCCGGGCCGCGGCGTTGCGCGCTCCAGGCCTGGTCGCGACGCTGCTCACTGCCATGGCGCAGGAGCATGAGCGCGCGGCGGGTGCCTGGCACGCCGAGTGGGAGACCCTCGGTGAGCTGCTCCGCGCCACCGGCAGCGCCGCGGCCTGGCTGCACGACTGCCTGGAGTCCCTCGAGGTGGACTCCGGGCGGATGGCGCACAATCTTGGCGTGGCAGGCAATGAGCTGGTCACCGAGGCGGTGGCGGTGGCGCTCGCCCCGAGGCTCGGCCGCACCGCCGCACACGAGCTGGTCGCGGCGGCGATGGCCCGGACCCGCGACCACGCCAGCACCCTGTGGGCGGAGCTCGCTGCCGACCCCGGCTGTCCGCTCGACGATGCGCAACTCAGCCGTCTCACCACCCCGTCGACCGGTCAGGCCGGCCAGCTGGTCGATCGTGCCCTGGCCAGTCGCACCGCCGACAAGGAGCAGCCGTGACCGCCGTCGAGGTCCAGCACGTCGAAGCCGGTCCGTCGGACGCGCCTGTCGTCGTGCTCATCGGCTCGCTCGGCTCGACCCATGCGATGTGGGACCCGCAGGTGCCGGTGCTGAGCCAGCGCTTCCGGGTCGTCCGCTACGACGCCCGCGGGCACGGCAGATCACCGGTGCCGCCGGGCCCCTACGCACTGGACGACCTGGTCGACGACGTGGTGGCGCTGCTCGACCGGCTCGGGGTCGCGCGGGCCCACGTCGTGGGGCTCTCGCTCGGCGGCATGACCGCGATGCGGCTCGCGGTCCGCGAGCCGGCTCGGGTGGACCGGCTGGCCCTGCTGTGCACCTCGGCGCTGCTCGGGCCGCCGAGCGGCTGGACCGAGCGCGCCGCGGCCGTCCGCGCGGGCGGCAGCGGCGCGGTCGCCGACGCCGTCGTCGAGCGCTGGCTCACCCCGGCGGGCCGGCTCCCGGACCGGGTGGCCTGGCTGCGAGCCATGATCGCCGCGACACCGGCCGAGGGCTATGCCGCCTGCTGCGAGGCGATCGGGGCGATGGACCTGCGGGCCGACCTGGTGGACATCGCTGCACCGACCCTGGTCATCGCCGGCGCGGACGACCCGTCGACGCCGCCCGAGCACCTCGAAGCCATCGTCGCGGCGATCCCCGGCGCGCGGCTGCAGGTCCTCGCCGGGGCCGCCCACCTGGCCAACATCGAGCAGGCAGCCGCTGTCAATGCCGCCCTGCTGGCCCATCTCGACCCGGCGGGGCGCTCCTCCCACAACACCGGGATGGCGGTGCGCCGGGCCGTGCTGGGCGACGAGCACGTCGACCGCGCCGTCGCAGCCACGACCGCCCTCACCGAGCCCTTCCAGGACCTCCTCACCCGCTACGCCTGGGGCGACGTCTGGGCCAGGCCGGGACTGTCCCGGCGTACGCGCAGCCTGGTGACGCTGGCGGTGCTCACCGCCCTCGGCCATGAGCACGAGCTCGCACTGCACGTGCGGGCGGCTGTCACCAACGGCCTGACCGACGAGGAGATCTCCGAGGTGCTGCTGCACACCGCCGTCTATGCCGGCGTGCCGGCCGCGAACCGGGCCTTCGCCGTCGCCCAACAGACCCTCGCCGAGCTGCAGCCCCGACCCGGATCGAGCAAGCGCCACGCAGCTGGTGCTCGTGCTGGATCCGACCGCGACCCGCCCGCGTTTCCAGGGCCCGATCCAGCACGGCAATGATCGCCGGCCGGCCCGGGCTCGGCCTCGTTGCCGGGAGGTGCGACACCGGGCCGGTCAGATAGCCTCGGGGCGGCGTACGCAGGGCTGACCGCGCCGTTGCCGACGCCCCATCCCGACGCCCGTGCAGTGAAGGGGATCGACGTGGCCACGGCGGCCGGCACACCTCTGGCGGCCCTGCTGCTGGAAAACATCCACGACGACGCTGCGTTCGCGCTGCGCGACGCAGGCTTTGCGGTGGAGCGCCTCGATCGGGCGCTCGGCGAGGCCGAGTTGCTCGAACGCATCGGCGGGGTGGCGGTGTTGGGCCTGCGCTCCAACACGTCGCTGACCGAGAAGGTGCTGGCTGCCGGCACCGAGCTGCTGGCGGTCGGGGCGTTCTGCATCGGCACCAATCAGATCGACCTCGCCGCGGCGGCCCAGCAGGGGGTCGCGGTGTTCAACGCGCCGTTCTCCAACACCCGCAGCGTCGTGGAGCTGGCGATCTCGGAGATCATCGCGCTGACCCGACGGCTGACCGACAAGAACACCGATATGCACGCCGGTCGTTGGGACAAGTCCGCGGTCGGCAGTCATGAGATTCGCGGCCGGCGGCTCGGCATCGTCGGCTACGGCAACATCGGCAGCCAGCTGTCGGTGCTCGCCGAGGCGCTCGGCATGCGGGTGCTGTTCTACGACTCCGCCGACAAACTCGCGCTGGGCAACGCCCGCCGCTGCGGGACGCTGGACGAGCTGCTCGCCGAGTCCGATGTCGTGTCGCTGCACGTCGACGGCAGGGCCGGCAACAACGACCTGTTCGGCGAGGAGCAGCTGGCTCGGATGCGGCCGCGCAGTATCTTTCTGAATCTTTCCCGCGGTTTCGTGGTCGACCACGAGGCGCTCGCAACGCACATCGGCAGCGGGCATCTGGCTGGCGCCGCCGTCGATGTCTTCCCGGTCGAGCCCAAGGCCAAGGGCGAGGAGTTCATCTCGGCTTTGCGCGGGCTGCCCAACGTCATCCTGACGCCGCACGTCGGCGGTTCGACCGAGGAGGCGCAGCAGGACATCGGTCACTTCGTCGCCGGCAAACTGCGGGACTACGTCGGGACCGGCAGCACCTCGCTGTCGGTCAACCTGCCCCCGGTCGCCCTGCCGCGCGACGCCGGCCAGACCCGGCTGCTGCTGTTGCACCACAACACGCCCGGCGTGCTGGCGACGGTCAACGGGCTGCTCGCCGAGCACGGCGTCAACATCGAGGGCCAGCTGCTCGCGACGAGGGGCAGCCTGGGCTACGTCGTCACCGACGTCGGGGGCGGCTGTGACGGCGGTGTGGTGGCGGCGCTGCGGGCGCTGCCGGACGCGGTCCGCCTGCGGGTGCTCACGTGAGCCTGCTCGACGAGCTCGAGACCGCGGTCGGCGTCGACCACGTTCTGGTCGACGCCGACCTCACCGCCTCCTACGAGACCGACTGGACCGGCCGCTTCTCGGGGCGGGCCCGGTGCGTCGTACGCCCGCGCAGCACCGACCAGGTCGCGGCGGTCCTGCGCGCCTGCTCGGCACATGGGGCGCCGGTGGTGGTGCAGGGCGGCAACACCGGGCTCGTCGGGGGCGCCGTCCCGGCCGGCGGCGAGGTCGTCGTGAGCATGTCCCGGCTCAGTGACGTCGGCGAGATCGACCTGGCCGCAGCGCAGGTCACGGTCGGCGCCGGGGTGACCCTCGCCGCGCTGCAGTCTCACGCGCGCGCGGCCGACCTCGACTTCGGCGTCGACCTGGCGGCGCGCGAGTCGGCCACCGTCGGCGGGCTCGTCGCGACCAACGCCGGCGGCATCCGGGTGCTGCGCTACGGCTCGATGCGTGCGCAGCTGACCGGGGCCGAGGCGGTGCTGGCGGACGGCTCGGTCGTCAGCCGGCTGGCCGGGCTCGCCAAGGACGGCACCGGCTACGACCTCGTCTCGCTGCTCGCCGGCAGCGAGGGCACCCTGGCCGTCGTCACCCAGGTCCGGGTCCGGCTCGTCCCGCGGCCGCGGGCCCGCTGCGTGGCGCTGCTCGCGATGGCCGGCACCAGCCAGGCCGTGGCGCTGCTGCCGGGGCTGCGCGAACGGCTGCCGTCGCTGTCCGCGGCCGAGTTGTTCTTCCAGCCCGGCCTTGAGCTCGTCCGCGGCTACGGCGGCCTGCCGGCGCCGTTCGGCGAGCCGCACCCGGCCTATCTGCTGCTCGAGTGCTCCGACCGGTGCGACCCGACCGAGGCGCTCGTCGAGGCGGTCGGGGAGGCCGACGGCCTGCTCGACGCGACGGTCGCCAGCGACGCCGCCTCGCAGCGCGCGCTGTGGGCCTACCGCGAGACCCACACCGAGGCGATCAGCGCCGAGGGGGTGCCGGTCAAACTGGACGTCTCGGTGCCGACCGGCCTGCTGCCCGAGCTCGTCGACCGGCTGCCCGGGGTGATCGCGGCGGTGTGCCCAGTGGCCCGGCCGATCGTGTTTGGCCACGTCAACGAGGGCAACCTGCACGTCAATGTGCTCGACACCGGCGAGCTGCACGACGAGGTCACCGATGCGGTGCTGCGGCTCGTCGCCGAGCTGCAGGGCAGCATCAGCAGCGAGCACGGGGTCGGCCGCGCCAAGGTCGCCTGGCTCGGACTGTCCCGGTCGGCCACCGAGATCGCCGCCATGCAGGCGATCAAGCGGGCGCTCGACCCGGCCGGGATCCTCAGCCCGGGGGTCCTGCTGCCGACGGTGTGACAGCTCGGTGACGCGGGGAACGACCCGGCCGGGCCACCGGTTGCACGTCGTACACATGCAGCCCGATGACAGGAGTCCCCACCGTGTGGTCCTTGACCAAAAAGCTCGACCTTCCCACGGCCGACACGGCGCTGCCCGGCCGCGCCGAGCCGATGGGTGTGCCCGACCGGCATGAGGTCCTCGGCACACCGATCACCGGCCCGTTCCCAGCGGGCGCACAGACGGCCTACTTCGCCCTGGGCTGCTTCTGGGGCGCCGAGCGGATCTTCTGGGAGGCGCCCGGCGTCCTTGGCACCGCGGTCGGCTACCAGGGCGGGATGACCCCCAACCCGACGTACGAACAGACGTGCTCGGGCCGGACCGGTCACACCGAAGCCGTCCAGGTCGTCTACGACCCGACCAAGACGTCCTACGACGCGCTGCTGAAGCTGTTCTGGGAGAACCACGACCCGACGCAGGGCATGCGGCAGGGCAACGACGTCGGCTCGCAGTACCGCTCGGCGATCTACGCCTCGACCGACGTGCAGCTCGCCGCGGCCAAGGCCAGCCGTGAGGTTTACGGCAAGGCCCTGGCGGCGTCCGGCCGCAGCGAGATCTCGACCGAGATCGTCCCGGCCGGGCCGTTCTACTACGCCGAGGCCTACCACCAGCAGTACCTGCACAAGAACCCCGGGGGCTACTGCAACCACGGCTTCAACGGCGTCTCCTGCCCGATCGGCACCGGCGTCACCTCGGCGTAGCCGGCGGAGCGTGCCACCCTTGCAGGGTGCGCCCCCTGACCCGCAACGCCGTGCTCGCAGCGACGGTCGTCGGGTGGGTCGGGTTGGCGCTCGGCCTGGACACCGGCGCGTCGCTGACCCAGCAGCGGCTGCTCGGGGCCGGCACCTGGCTGCTGCTGCTTGCCTGCCTGCGCGGTGAGTCCCGCGCCACCCGGATCCAGGTCGCGGTCGTGGTCGCCTATGCCTCGCTGATCGAGTACGTCTTCGCCGGTTGGCTCGGGGTCTACGTCTACCGGCTGCACAACGTCCCGGCGTTCGTCCCACCTGGGCACGGGCTCGTCTATCTGGCGGCGCTCGCGATCGGCCGCAGTGGCTGGGCGCACCGCCACCAGCGCGGCCTGCTCGGTGTCACCCTCACCGCCTGCGCGGCCTGGGCGGTCTGGGGCCTTGCGTTGTCCCCGCGACCGGACGCCCTCGGGGCGTTCTGGTTCGGCTGCCTGCTCGTGTTCGCCAGGTGGGGACGCAGCCGACTCGTCTACGCCGGGGCGTTCCTGGTCGTGAGCTACCTGGAGATCGTCGGCACCTCGCTGGGCACCTGGGCCTGGCAGCTGCACGACCCGACCGGCCTGGTCACCATCGGCAACCCGCCGAGCGGGATCGCCGGCGGCTACGCCTGGTTCGACGCCGCCGCGCTGGCGCTGACGCCGCGGCTGCTGGCCCGGTGGGACGCCCGTCAGACCGGCTCCGGCGTCAGTCTGCGGACCGGCACCACGCCCGACAGCACGTACGACGCGGCTGCGGTCTGACCCAGCAGCTCGCCGCGCTCGTGCTGGATCGGGCCGCGACACGCCGGGCGGTCCGCGGCCAGATCCAGCACGAGCAACGTCGGTCCGGCCCGACGTACCCTTGTGACAATGAGCGTGCTGGCCCGTTACGCCGAGGTGCTTCGACCACCGGGCGCTCGGGCGGCGCTCGCCGCCAGCACGGTCGGCCGGGTCTCGCTCAGCAGTACCGGCCTGGGTGCGTTGCTGCTCACCCGTGCCACCACCGGCTCGTACGCCGCCGCCGGGGCGGTCTCGGCGTCGTACGCGATCTCCTTCGCGCTGGCGGCGCCGAGCCGGGCCCGCTCAGCCGACCGGGTAGGTCCGGTCCGGGTGCTCGTGCGGTGCGGGGTGCTGCATCCGCTGGCCCTGCTTGCCCTCGTCCTTCTGGCCTGGCAGAACGCACCGGCCTTCGCGCTGGCCGGCGCCGCGGTGGCAGCCGGGGTCACCGTGCCGCCGATCGGATCGGTGATGCGCGCCCTGTGGGGCGATCTCGCACCGGGACCGGCGATGCAGACGGCCTACTCCCTGGAGTCGGTGGTCGTGGAGCTGTGCTTCGTGGTGGGGCCGCTGCTCGTCGCGGGGCTCACCGCGCTGTTCGACCCGACCGCGCCGGTGCTCGCCTCGGCGGTGCTCGCAGCCGGCGGCGCCCTGTGGCTCGCGCGTGTGCCGCGCCTGCGGGCCGTCGAGCCGCACGCCGCGCGACCCACCTCGATGGCCGGCCCGCTGGTGTCGGCGGCCGTCCGCGCGCAACTGCTGACGGTGCTGTGGATCGGGGTGGGTTTCGGCGCCATCGAGGTGGCGGTGCCGGCATTTGTCGAAGAGCACGGCAGCCGGCCCAGCGCCGCCGGGGTGGTGCTGGCCGTCTGGAGCCTCGGCTCGGTCCTCGGCGGTCTGGTCTACGGCGGGCTGCATCCGCGGGCCCACGCGCACCGCCAGCTGCCGGTGCTCGTGGGGGCACTCGCCGTCGGCGCGAGCCTGCCGGTGCTGTCACCGGGGGTGCTGCTACTCGCCGCCGCGCTGTTCGCCTACGGCGGGGCGATCGCGCCGTTCAGCGCCTGCAATTCGGTCCTGCTCGGCGCCTCGGCCCCGGCGGGCACGCTGACCGAGGTGTTCGCCTGGAACGGCAGCATGATCTTTGGTGGTGCGGCGCTCGGCAGCGCGCTGGCCGGTCAGCTGATCGGCCCGTACGGCGCGGTCGCCGCCCTGGCCGTGACCGCCGCCGCCGGGCTGCTGACCCTGCTGTCGTCGGTGGTCGGGCTGTCGGCGCTGCGCGCAGGCGCGTCGGTCAGCGCACCTGCAGCGCGCTGAGCACCTCGTCGTGCAGCAGGCCGTTGCTGCACACCACGCTGCCGCCGTCGGCGGTCGCCCGGCCGGCAAGGTCGGTGAAGCGGCCGCCGGCCTGCTCGACGATCACCTGCAGGGCGGCGAGGTCCCACAGCGACACCTCGGGCTCGAACGACGCGTCGACCGCGCCCTCGGCGACGAGCAGGTGCGACCAGAAGTCGCCGAACGCCCTGGTCCGCCAGCACCGCTGCGACAGCGACAGCAGCCCGGGCAGCCGGCCCTGATCCTGCCAACCGGTGAGGCTGCTGTAGGACAAGTGCGCGTCGGCCAGTTGGCTGACCCGCGAGACGCCGAGCCTGGTGCCCTGGGACGCCGACGCCCCGGCGTACGCGCCGAGGCCGGTGGCGGCCCACCACCGGCGGCCGAGCGCCGGCGCGCTGGCGACCCCGACGGTGGTGACACCGTCCTCCTGCAGCGCGATCAGGGTGGCCCAGACGGGCACGCCGCGCACGAAGTTCTTGGTGCCGTCGATCGGGTCGAGGACCCAGCGACGCGGCCCCGCACCGGTGCTGCCCTGCTCCTCGCCAAGGATCGCGTCACCGCAACGGCGTACGGCGAGCAGGTCGCGCAGCTCGCGCTCGACGGCGGTGTCGGCGTCACTGACCGGGGTGAGGTCGGGCTTGGTCGAGACCTGCAGGTCGAGGGCCCGGAAGCGGGCCAGGGTGACGGCGTCGGCCCGGTCGGCGAGCTGATGGGCCAGCTCCAGGTCGTCCTGCAGCGTCATGCGGGGCCGAGCACCAGCGAGCCGTTGTGCCCGCCGAAGCCGAAGGAGTTGCTGACCGTCGGACCGGGCACCCACCCGCGCGGTTCGAGGACCACGTCGACCTCGATCACCGGGTCGACGTGCGTCGTGCCCATCGTCGGCGGCAGCTCGCGGTGGCTGAACGACAGCAGCACCGACGCCGCTTCCAGGGCCCCGGCCGCGCCGAGGCCGTGCCCGGTGACGCCCTTGATGCTGCTCACCGGGACCGCGCCCGCCCCGAAGACGGTGGTGATCGCCTGCGCCTCGGCCTCGTCGTTGAGGGGGGTCGACGTGCCGTGGGCGTTAATTGCCCGGATGTCGGCCGGGGTGAGGCCGGCGTCGTCCAGCGCGAGCCGCATGCAGGATGCAGCGCCGGCGCCGCCTGGGGAGGGCGCGGTCATGTGATGTGCGTCGCAGGTGCTTGCGGCACCGAGCACCTCGCCGTAGAGCATCGCGCCGCGGGCGAGTGCCGCTTCGCGCTCCTCCATCAGCAGGACCGCGGCACCCTCGGAGATGCAGAACCCATCACGGCCGACGTCGAACGGTCGGGACAGCCCGGACTCCGACAGCGCCGTCATCTTGCTGAAGGCCGCGACGGTCGTCGGCGTCATCGACGACTCCGCGCCGCCGGCGAGGACCACGTCGCAGCGGCCGTCCGCGATCAGCCGGGCGCCCGCCCCGATCGAGTGGGTGCCGGCTGCGCAGGCGGTTGTCAGCGTCTCGCACGGCCCGCGCCAGCCCAGGCGCAGCGAGACCGCAGCCGCGCCCGCGTTGGGCATGACCATCGGGATGGTGAACGGCGAGACCCGGCCCGGGCCGCGCACCGTCAGGACGCCGACCTGCGTTTCGAGGGTGCCGACGCCGCCGATGCCGGTGCCCAGGCTGACGCCGGCCCGGTCGGCGTCGACCAGCGGAAGGCCGCCCGCGTGGTCGACCGCCATCATCGCCGCGCCCACCGCGAAGTGGGTGAAGCGGTCGTGATGGCGTTGCTCTTTGTTGCTGAGCCAGACCGAGGCGTCGAAGTCCTCGACGGTGCGCTCGCGGCGCAGTGCCGGCTCGGTCTGCAGGCCCTTCCAGAAGGCGTCGAGGCCGGTGCCGGCCGGGGACACCACACCGATGCCCGTGACGACGACGCGCCGGGGCGCCGGGCGGGCTCTCATCGGCCGGCCGCGGCCTTGCGCAGGGTGCGGCGGACGAGGTCCTCGACCATGCCGTAGGTCCGGACGTAGCCCCACACGTCCTGCGGCAGCGACACACCGAACTCGTCCTCGATGCCCATGCCCCACTCGATCGCGGCCAGGCTGTCGACGCCGAGGTCGTCGCCGAGCAACGCGTCAGGAGCGAGGTCACCCGCGGCGACGTCGAGCCGGTCGGCGGACAGGGCGAGGAGCCGTTCGTGCAGGTCGTCCGGGGCGGTCACGGCGACGAGCCTACGAGGTGCGACACGATGCTCGGCATGAGTCGTTCGGTGCTGGTGACAGGTGGCAATCGTGGGATCGGGCTGGCGACCGCCCGGATGTTGGCCGAGGCCGGCCACCGGGTTGCCGTCACCCACCGTGGCAGCGGACCGCCGGAGGGCCTGCTCGGCGTCCGGTGCGACGTCACCGACCTGGCCTCGGTCGACGCGGCCTTCGCCGAGGTGGAGGCAGCCCAGGGACCAGTCGAGGTGCTCGTCTCCAACGCCGGGATCACCGACGACCAGTTGTTGCTGCGGATGAGCGAGGAGTCCTTCGCCCGGGTGCTTGACGCCAACCTCACCGGGGCGTTCCGCGTCGCCAAGCGCGCGTCCCGGTCGATGCTCAAGGCCCGATGGGGGCGGCTCATCTTCGTGTCGTCGGTCGTGGGCCTCTCCGGCGCCGCGGGCCAGGCCAACTACGCTGCGAGCAAAGCTGGGCTCGTGGGGTTCTCGCGGTCCCTGGCCCGCGAGCTCGGCAGTCGCAGCATCACCAGCAACGTCGTCTCCCCAGGCTTCGTCGACACCGACATGACCGCGGAGCTGACCGAGGCGCGGCGGGCCGAGATCCTCAAGACCATCCCGCTCGGCCGGACCGCCACCGCCCAGGAGATCGCCGGGGTCGTCACCTTCCTGGCCGGCGATGCCTCGTCCTACGTCACCGGCGCCGTGCTGCCGGTCGACGGTGGCCTCGGGATGGGCCATTAGCCGCGACTGGTTAGGGTCGGCGGCATGGAGCGCACCGAGGTCCTTGACGTGATGCGGGACAAGGCCGTCGAGATGCTCGAGGTCGAGCCGGACGCCGTCCAGGAGGACAAGTCGTTCGTCGAAGACCTCAAGGTCGACTCGCTGTCGCTGGTGGAGTACACGATGGACCTCGAGGATGCGTTCGGGATCGAGCTGCCCGAGGACGAGCTGACCGACCTCAAGACCATCGGGGCGTTCGTCGACCTCATCATGACCAAGCTCGGTTAGGGCGGGCGAGCTCGTGCAGCAGTTGACCGGTCTGGACGCGGCCTTCCTGGCGCTGGAGACCCCCGGGGTCTACGGCCACGTCGGGAGCGTCTGCATCCTCGATGCCGCCAACGCGCCGGCACCGGTGACGCTGGAGTCGCTGACCCGGCTGCTCGAGTCGCGTCTGCACCTGGTGCCGGTCTTCCGCCGCCGGCTGGCCGAGGTGCCGTTCGGGTTCGATCAGCCCTACTGGATCGAAGACCCCGATTTTGACATCGAGTTCCATGTCCGCGAGATCGCGCTGCCCGCGCCGGGGGACGACAAGCAGCTCGCCGAGCAGGCCGCCCGGTTGCATGCCCGACCGCTCGACCGCAGCCGCCCGCTCTGGGAGCTCTACCTGATCTCTGGGCTGTCCGGCGGCCGGGTCGCGGTGTACAGCAAGGTGCACCACGCCGCGATCGACGGGGTCGGCGGCAACGACGTGCTGGCCGCCCTGCTCGATCTGACGCCTCAGGGCCGCGACCTCGAGCCCGCGCCGCCATGGTCGGGTGACCATGTGCCGGGCCCGGTCGAGTTGCTGACCCGCAGTGCGGTCTCGATGTGGGGCCACCCGGCGCGAGCGGTGCGCCTGTCGACCCAGCTCGCCGCGTCGCTGCCCGGCATCATGCGCAACACCGCGATGCCGCGCCTACCGGTGGTCGACCGGCTGTGGCGGCGCAGTCAGAGCGCCGTGCTCAACCAGAGCAGCTTGCGCGCCCCGGCCACGCCGTTCAACAAGCGCATCTCGCCGCACCGCCGCTGGGCCTTCTGCACCGTCTCGCTCAGCGACGTCAAGAAGGTCAAGAACGCGCAGGGCTGCACCGTCAACGACGTCGTGATGGCGCTGTGCGCCGGTGCGCTGCGTCGCTGGCTGCTCGACCACGACGCGCTGCCGGACTCGCCGCTGATCGCGGCCGTCCCGGTCTCGATTCGCAGCGACGCACAGCAGGGCGCCGGGGGCAACCGGGTCTCGTCGATGATCGCGCCGATCCCGACCGACATCGCCGACCCGGGTGAGCGGCTCGCGCTGGTCCATGAGGCGATGCGGGCTGCCAAGGAGCAGCACGGCGCGTTGCCCGCGGACCTGCTCGCCGACGCGGCGCAGTTCGCGATGCCGGCGCTGGCCGGCCAGGCAGCCCGGCTCAACGCCCGGTTGCGCCTGCTGGAGTGGCTCAGCCCGTTCAACCTGTTCATCTCCAACGTCCCGGGGCCCAACATCGCGCTTTACTATGCTGGTGCGAGATTGCTTGCCTACTACCCATTGTCGGCTATCGCTCATGGTCAGGGACTCAACATGACCGTGATGAGTTACGAGGACGGCCTGCACTTCGGGCTGCTGTCCTGCCGCGAGCTGGTGCCCGATCTTGACACGCTGGCCCACTACCTTGTCGACTCACTCGATGAGTTGCTCGCCCTCATCCCCGCCTGATCCCCGGAGGCTTCCCGTGCCCGTCCCCGTCATCGGTTTTGCCCACGTCCGCCTGACCGTCACCGACATCGAGCGATCGCGGGCGTTCTACGACGCGGTCTTCGGCTTCCAGGTGGCCTACGAGCTGCCGGCCGGCGCGGATGCGGCGACCAGGCAGGCCCTCGGTTTCCTCTATGGCGGGGTGATCTACACCTTCGGTGGCGGGCTGCTGGGGCTTCGTCCGGTGGCCCCCGGCGGGGACCGCTTCTCAGAGGACCGCTCGGGCCTTGACCACCTCTGCTTCACCGTCGCCGGGCCGGCCGACCTGGAGATCGCCATCGGGGTGCTCGACGGCCTCGGCGTCGAGCACGGTCAGGTGAAGAATCTCGGTGAGGTGTCGATCCTTGAGTTCCGCGACCCGGACGGCATCGCGCTCGAGCTTTCAGCACCGAACTAAACTCCGGCGGGTGACCATCGAGACCCTGCCCTCGCCGGTGCTTGCGGCCCGTCGCCTCGCCGACGACCTGCTCCGCCCCCAGGCCGAGCAGGTCGACGACGACGCCGTGCCGCGCTCGCATCTGGACGCCCTCGCCGCCGCCGGCCTGCTCGGCCTCACCGGACCTCCTGCGTACGGCGGGGCAGGGGTGCCCGCTCCGGTGGCCCGTGAGATCACCGAGTTGCTGGCCGGGGCCGACGCGGCGACCTGGTTCGTCTCGACCCAGCACGCCATGCCGCTGGGCATGCTGGCCGCCTCAGCCAACCAGGAGCTGCGCGAACGGCTGCTGCGGCCGCTGTGCACCGGCTTGTTGGCCGGGGTCGCGGTGGCCCACCTGCGCCGACCGGGTCGGCCGGCCGTCACTGCGACCCGGGTCGACGGCGGCTGGCGGTTCGACGGGCACGTCGGCTGGATGACCTCCTGGGGCATCTGCGACGTCTTCCTGCTCGCCGGGCTGTCCGGCGACGGCCAGGCAGTCTTCGCCCTGCTCCCGGCCGTCGAGGGCGGCGGCCTGACGGCGAGCCAGCCGATGCGACTCGCAGCGATGCAGGCGACCTCCACGGTGACCCTGGACCTCGCCGGCCTGAGAGCGACCGACGCCGACATCGTTGCGACGGAGCCTTATGACGGGTGGCTCGCGATCGACCGCGCGAAGACCGCGAACATCACCCCTGCGGTCTTCGGCCTGCAGGCCGACACGGTCCGCCGACTCGCCGAGACCGCCCGCGACAGAGGCGATGCCACCGCTGCCGAGCTCGCCAACCGGCTGCGGGACGAGGCCGACGCCCTGCGGGTGCAGGCCTACGCCCTCATCGACCATGTGCCTGCCGACGAGCAGATCGAGGATCGGCTCGCCTTGCGGGCTGAAGCACTCGAGTTGCTGGTGCGCTCGGCCACCGCGCTCGTCGCCGCCACCGGCGGCAGCGCCATGGCGGTTGGGTCGGCGCCGCAACGCCGATTGCGCGAGGCCGGCTTCATGCTGGTGCAGGCCCAGACCGGCCCCGTCCGCGAGGCCACCCTGCAACGGCTGCTGGAGCGGACGGCGTGAGCTGGCGGCTGACCGACAGCGACTGGAACTCCTGGCCGGATGGCCTGACCGACGCCCAGTTGTGGGCGCAGACCGCCAATCTCGGGCTCGACGGCATCGAGCTCGGCGTCTACGACGCGTCCGTCGAGCTTGCCCCCGCGCGGCTCGCCGCTCTGCCCGGCACCGTGCCGGTGACCGACCTGCTGCTGTCGCTGCCCGCCACCCGCTGGCCGGGCGGGGCGCTGTCCGGCGACATCGACCGCCTCCTGACGCAGGTGCGCGCCTGCTCCGACGTCTGCCGCGACCTGGGCCTTGACGTCCTCGGTCTGTGGCCGGGCGCCGATCCGGTCGGCGCCGACGTCCTCGACGGGGTCCGGCGGGTCGTCGACGCAGCTGGCGACATCCGGATCGCGCTGGAGTACAAGCCGGACACCGCGGTAGCCACCTGCGACGATGTGATCGCCCTGTGCGCAGCCGTTCCCGGGCTCGGGGTGCTGCTCGACACCGGCCACGCCTACGCGAATCGCGAAGACCCGGCGCTGCTCGTCGAGCGGCTCGGCGGGCTGCTGCTGCACTGCCACCTCGGCGACGCGGCTGCCGGTGGGGGCGACGACGACCTGCCCTGCGGGCGGCTGCACGACTTCGGCACGTTCGTCGCCGCGCTGGATGCGACCGGCTGGTCCGGCACGGCCTCGTTCGACCTCTACGGCGCGGTCTCGAGCGGCCTGCTGACCGGTGGCCAGGCGGTCCGCGAGAGCCGCGACCACGTCCTTGCCACCCGCGCGTGAGGGCCGTCGTCGCGCACGGTCCGGGGGATTTCCGGCTTGAGCAGGTCGAGGACCCGGTCGGCGACCTGCTCGTCGACGTCGAGGCCGCCGGAGTCTGCGCCGCCGACCGGATGCTCTGGACCGGCGACCATCCCTGGGGGACGCTGGCCTGGCCGTTCGTCCCCGGGCACGAGCTGCTCGGCCGCGACCCGGCTGGCCGACGGGTCACCACCGAGGTCAAGGTGCCGTGCGGGTCCTGCCCAGCCTGCGCGCGCGGCGAGGACCACCTGTGCCTGCACGGACGGCATCTGGGCAGCGGCTTTTCCGGTGCGTTCGCCGAGCGGGTGGCCCTGCCGGTCGGCGCCCGGGTGCACGACATCCCCGAGGCCCTCACCACCGAGCAGGCGGTGCTCGCCGAGCCGATGGCCTGCGCCCTGCATGCCGTACGCCGGGCCGGGGTCCGGCCCGGCGACCGGGTCGCCATTGCGGGCCTCGGCGGCCTCGGTGCGCTGGCGGTGCACGCCGCCCGCGCGCAGGGGGCGGCGCACGTGACGGCGGTCGTCCGGAGCGAGGACAAGGCCCGCCTTGCTCGGGAGTTGGGCTACGACGCCGCGACGAAGGAGCCTTCCGGTGCGGCGTACGACACGGTCCTTGACGTGAGCGGTTCGGTTGATGCGGTGGCCGTTCTGCTGCGGGCGGTCCGGCCGGGCGGGCGGGTCGGTGTCTACGGCGTCTACCGCGAGCCGCTGCCGCTCGACCTCAACGGGCTCGCGGAATTTGGCGAGTTGACCGTCAGCGGTGGACATCTCGCCCCCGGCTGCTTCCCAGAGGCGATCGCCCTGCTGCACCTGGTCGACGGCGCGCTCGTCGTCACCGGCACCCATCCGCTCGAGCGGCTCACCGACGCGCTCGAGGCCCCGCAGCCCCGCCTGAAGGAGATCGTGCGCCCGTGAAGGACCTCATCGACGAGCTCATCACCGTCGGCCGCAAGGCGGTGGCGGCAGGGCTGGTGATCGGCAGCGGGGGCAACCTGTCGGCCCGCCTGCCCGGCGCGGACCAGTGCGTCGTGACGGCGAGCGGCTGCTGGCTCGACGAGCTGACACGGGACGATTTCTCGGTCGTCGCCATCACTGACGGCGCGGTGCGGGGCGGGCATCCCCGGCCGAGTAGCGAGACGCCGCTGCACCTCGCGACCTACCGGGTGCGAGCCGACGTCAACGCCGTCGTCCACCTGCACCCGCAGACCTCGGTGCTGCTCGACGCGCTCGGCCACCCGATTCGGCTGCTGACGATCGACCACGCCTACTACGTGCGCGAGGTGCGCTCGACGCCGTTCATCCAGAGCGGCACGCAGGAGCTCGCCGACGCCGGCGCGGCCGCGGTCGCGGATGGCTGCAACTGCGTCATCCTTGGCCACCACGGCTGCTCGGCGCTGGGCGAGACCGTCGAGCTGGCCCACAAGCGGGCGGCGAATCTCGAGGAGGCCGCTCGCGCGACGCTCGTGATGTTGCAGCTCGGCGACACGACCACGGTCTGCCCGCCGGCCTACCTGGCGACCGTCCGGACCAGGGAGCGCGCCGCGCCGTGAGCCTGGTGGCCGGGCTCGACCTGGGGGGCTCGTCGGTCAAGGCCTGGGTCTGCGACGCCTCGGCGCCGCAGCAGGCCCTCGCTTCGCTCACTGTGCCGGCGCCGGTGTTGCGGCCGGCTCCGCACCGGGTGGAGTTCGTCCCCGGCGAGTGGGAGGCCGTCTGCCGCACCGCCCTGGCCGACGTCGTACGCCGTACCGGCCGGCCCGGCGCCGACTACGTCGGGGTCACCGTCGGTTCGCTCCGGCAGGGCTTCGTGCTGTTGGACGGCGCCGGCGAACCGCTGGGCACCGGGGTGCTCAACAGCGACCGCCGGGGAGCCCCCTACGCCGGGGTGCTTGACGGCCAGCACCGGCTCACCGGGCACTGGCCGGCGCCGGAGCTGACCCTGCCCAAGCTGCTCGCGGTGCAGCACGACGAGCCGGCGCGGTGGGCGGCGACGGCGCGGGTGCTGTTCGTGCACGACTGGGTGCTGTGGCGGATGACCGGGGTGCAGGTCACCGAGTTGTCCTACGCCTGCGCGGGCGCGATGGCCGACGTGGCCGGTCGGCGGTGGGCCACCGACCTGCTGGAGCAGTGCGGTGTCGGCGTCGGGCGACTCGCGCCGCTGGTCGAGGCCGGCAGCCGGGTCGCTGCGCTGGGCGAGGGCTGGGGCCTGCCGGTCTCGCTGCCCGTGGTCAGCGGGTGCGGCGACACCCAGCTCGCTGCGATGGGCGTCGGGGGCCTGGCCGACGGGGTCCTGACGGTCGTGGCCGGGTCGAGCACGCCGGTCCAGGTGGCCACCTCGGCGATGGTCGACGACCCGCTCGGCCGCCCGTGGGTGTCGACCCACGCAGCACAGGATCGCTGGGCAGCGGAGGGCAATGCCGGCTACCCCGGGACGGCACAGGGCTGGTGGGCCGGCCTCGTCCCGCGCGGTCAGGATGAGCCGGCGACCGGGCCGAGCCACGTCACGGCGGTCACGGCCGCGCCGTACTGGTCGCAGCAGACCTGGGAGCGCAAGCCACCGACGTCACTGCTGGGGCTGCGGCCCGAGACGACCGCCCGCGACGTGGCCGACGCCTTCGAACAGGCGCACGCCTACGCGGTGCGCGGCAACATCGAGGACCTCGAACGGGCCTTGCGCCGAGCCGCCTCAGCCGTCGTGGTCACCGGCGGGGCGGCTGCCGACGGCCGGCTGCCGGCCCTGCTCGCCGGGGTGCTCGGCCGAGACGTGCACTGGGCCAGAAGCGGCGGTGCGGCGCAGGCCGGCACGGTGCTGGTCGCGCGGGCGCTCGGGGCGCAACTGGACATTCCAGCCCTGCCGACGACGGTGTTGCCCGCCGGCGACCCGGCGCCCTGGCAGGAGGGTTACGAGCGTTGGACGACGACGACCGAGGCGTTGCGCTCGGCTTTGGCCGGCTGAGCCTTCCTGCCACGCTTGTCGAGGTACATCCGCCGGTCGGCCAGGCCCCAGGCGGTCTCGACGGCCTGGGACGGGTCCCACCAGGCCGCCCCGACCGACACCTGCAGCTGCTCGTCCCGCAGGGCCGCCTGCAGGCGGGCTGCGAGCTGTTCGGCGTCCCCGAAGCCGGCTGCCGGGCTGAGCACCCCGAACTCATCGCCGCCGAGGCGGGCCAGCACATCGGTGCGCCGGACCGCGCCCTGCAACGCGGTCGCCACCTTGGTGAGCAGCAGATCGCCGCTCGCGTGGCCGAGCCGGTCGTTCAAGGCCTTCAGCCCGTCGCAGTCGAGGCTGGCGAAGGCCAGCCCGCCGCCGTCGCGCTGGCAGCGCTCACGTTCCCGGTCCAGGGCGGTGATCCAGCCGAACCGACTGAGCACGCCGGTGAGCGGGTCGCGCATCGCCGCCGCTTCGGCCTCGTCGGCGCGCGCCGCCTCGATCCGACTGGCGGTGCTCGCCTCGTGGACGTGGGCCAGCAGGTCGGCGAGCATCTGGACCAGCGGCAGCACCTCCGCGAGGGACGGCGGCATCGGCTCCGGGTCGAACCCGCAGACGGTCCCGAGCAGCCGGCCGTCGACGGTGATCGGCGCCCCGACGTACGCCGAGATGGGCAGCTCGGTGCGCAGGGGTGCGGCGCCGAGCCGGGAGTCGTCGTCGAGGTTGGCCACCACCTGCGCGCCGGTGCCGCGCACCATCCGCCAGCACACGGTGTCGGTCCAGCGCAGCCGGGTGCCGGGTGGCACGCCGTAGCCGCGGTCGGCGACGGCGACGGGGATCCAGTCACCCGCCTGTTCGTCGATGTCGGCGACCACCCAGGCGTGCATCGGGGACTGGGTCTGCAAGAAGTCGACGACACGCTGGGCCGCGACGAGATAGCCGTCGTGCTGCACAGTGCCTCCGCTGGGTCGCGCGCGACGCGGGTCAGGGCAGCCGCGCCTAGTCTGCGGCCCGCCACCGGTCGCGTCACTGGCCCAAAAGGATGGTGCGGGACAGTGTCTGGATGAGGGCCCTGGTCACCGCGGAGTTCACCGACGACGGCGTGATACGTCTGCGCGACCTCGGATACGAGGTGCGGCAAGCCGGCTGGGGCGCCACCCGGCAGCCGCTCGACACCTCCGCCCTGGTGGCGGCGGCGAGCGGGTGCACGCTGCTGGTGACCGAGCTCGAGGTCATCGACGCCGAGGTGCTCGCGGCGCTGCCCTCGGTGCAACTGGTCGCGACTGCTCGCGGCGGCCCGGTCAACGTCGATCTCGCCGCTTGTGCGGCTCGCGACGTGCCGGTCCTGTTCACCCCCGGCCGCAATGCCGGGTCGGTCGCGGATTTCACCATCGGCCTGCTGCTCACGCTCTGCCGGGGGATCACCGCAGCTGATCGGCATCTGCGCGAGAGCGGCTGGCACGTCGGTGACGACCTGCCCTACCTGCACTTTCGCGGGCCGGAGCTTGCCGGCCGGGTGCTCGGCGTCGTCGGCCTGGGCGCGGTCGGCCGGCTCGTCGCCCAGCGCGCCTCGGCCGGCTTCGGCATGCGGGTCCTGCACCACGACCCGAACGTGGCGGGCTCGCTGCCGCTCCAGGAGCTGGTGGCCGCGGCCGACGTGCTTTCGCTGCACTGTCCACGCCTGCCGGCGACCCGCGGGCTGGTGGACGCCGGCCTGCTGGCCCGGTTGCGGCCGGCGTCCTACCTCCTGAACACCGCCGGCGGGGGCGTCGTCGACGAGGACGCCCTGTGCGACGCCCTCGACGCCGGCCGGCTCGCCGGAGCGGCCCTGGACGTGTTCGCGACCGAACCGCTACCCAGGGACAGCCGGCTGCTGCGCACTCCCAGGTTGCTGCTGACGCCGCACCTGGCCGGCGCGGCCGACGACGTGGTGACGCACCACACATCGATGCTCTGCGACGACATCGAACGCTGGCACCGAGGGGAGCCCCTCATGCATCGCGCCTGATGCAGTCATAGGCTCCGGCGATGGTTCACGTCGCTGTCCTCGGTGCCGGCCCGACCGGTCTGGAGGCGGCCCTCGCGGCCGTCCAGCGGGGGTGGGACGTCACGGTCTACGAGCAGGCGCCGCAGGTCGGTGGCCATGTCCGCGACTGGGGGCACGTGCAGCTGTTCACCCCCTGGTCGATGGGCGTGTCGCCCCGGGCCGTCGAGGCCCTTGGTCTGGTGCCCGGGGCGTCCTGCCCGAC
Organism: Frankiales bacterium; assembly: GCA_043747515.1. Lineage (GTDB taxonomy): Bacteria > Actinomycetota > Actinomycetes > Mycobacteriales > SCTD01 > JAYSQK01. The sequence continues at coordinate 26,999 of JAYTOZ010000358.1, forward strand.
CGGCCATGAGTACGCCGAGCACCTGGACCGAGTGGCTGCGCTGCTGCCGGATGTCCAGCTGTCGACGCGGGTCGACCAGGTCGCCCGGACGGGCCTGCTCAAGAGCGAGGAGATCGGCAGCGAGGTGCGCGGGGCCACGCCGTTCCGGTTGCTGGTGATCGGGCCGGACGGCACCGAGCGGGTCGAGCATGCCGATGTCGTGCTGGACTGCTCGGGGACCTACGGCAACCCCAACCCGACCGGTGACGGCGGAATCCCGGCCCTCGGCGAGCGCGCCCTCGGTGACCGCGTCGTACGCCGGATCCCCCGCGTCGACGCCGGCTGGGCGGGACGCCGAGTGCTGCTCGTCGGCGCCGGCTACAGCGCGCAGACCGTGGCCCGCGACCTCGTCGGCGTGGGCGCGCAGCTGACCTGGGCCATCCGCCGGGCAGAGCCGACCTGGGGCGCGGTCGAGGGTGACTCCCTGCCGGACCGCGCCGCGCTCGTCGCGTCGTCCCGTCGGATCGCCGAGGGCGGCGACGTCATCAGGGGTGTGGTCGTCGAGGCCCTGCGGCCGGTCGGGGACGACGTGGTCGTGGTGCTCAGGCGGCAGGACAGCTCGACGACGGAGGTCGTCGTCGACGTGGTCGTGTCGATGACCGGCGCGGTCGGCGACAGTCGGATCTACCGCCAGCTGCAGGTCCACGAGTGCTATGCGACCGAGGGTCCGATCGCGCTGGCCGCGACGCTGCTCGGCGCCGAGGGCGGCGACTGCCTGATGCAAACCTCGGCCGGCGTCGACGCGCTGCGCAACCCCGAGCCGCGGTTCTTCGTGCTCGGCAGCAAGAGCTACGGCCGCAACAACACCTTCCTGCTGCGGGTCGGTTGGGAACAGGTCGCCGAGGTCTTCGCGGCCCTCGACGAGGAGCTGCTCGCCGCGGTGTGAAGCAGCGCGGTCGGGGCAGGCCGTGTGACTGGCGACAGCCTCGGCCGGCATGTGCTCAATCGGCTCCGTCATCACCGACCTGGCCGGTCCTACCGTCGAGCGTCGCAAGCCGCGCCCGAGGCGGGCCTCACCGTCTTTGGTGCTCGACGAAAAAGCCCGCACCAAAGGCGGCTACGGCGGGATCCTCGGCGTGGGGCAGGGTTCGGTGCATCCGCCGCGGCTGGTCCAGGCAGGCAACCAGAGGTCTCCTGTTCGGCGGGATGGGGGAGGTCTTTCCCCGCCGTACTCCCTGTCATCAACCGCCGTGCGTATCAATCTCCGCAGATGTGCGGCAGCACGTGTCGTTACCGCCGGGCCGGGCCGAGGCAGGCAGATCCGCCTCGTCGAGGACGGCATCCAGGGCCGCCCGGGCCGCGGCGAGGCCGGCTGGATCCAGGGCGTAGTGCGTGAAACCGTCCGCGTGCCGCCGGGTGACCAGGCCGCAGGCGGCGAGCTTGGCCAGGTGGTGGCTGACCAGCGGCTGGGCGAGCCCGGACTGCTCGACCAGCTCGCGCACGCACTGCTCGCTGCGACGCAGGGCGCGCACGAGCTCGAGCCGGTGCGGCTCGGACAGCGCTCGCAGCACCTCCTGAACGTCCAGGGTGGCAGCGGCCATCAGCAGCAGGGCGCGTCGGTGGCGCTGGACAGCCCGCGCAGGTCCCGCTGCAGTGGCGCAGCCGGACCCGCTGCCGTCAAGGCCGCCGGCGGCGCGCAGGCGAACATCGGCGCGGTTTCCGGGTCGACCGGCTCGGCCGGTGACAGCAGCTCGAAGGCCCCGGCGTACGGCGCCTTGGCCAGGATGTCGAAGGTCTTGGCACAGACCGCGGTCGCGACACCGCGCTCGTAGACGTGGTCGTCGTCGTCGAGCACGGCCTTGAACGGGCCCCGCAGCACGACCGCCTGGCCGTGGTCCATGCACGGGCCGTGTTTGCCCTTGTAGGCCACGACCGTGACGGAGCGGAACTCGATGCCCTCGACGACCTGCCACGGGGCGCTGTCGCGCTTGTCCAGGGTGACGCCGTAGAAACCAGCTTCCTCGAAGGCGCGCAGGAAGGCCTCCTGTTCGTACGCGCCGGAGATGCAGCCGCTCCACAGGTCGGCGTCGGCGCGCAGATGGTCGGGCACCTCGACGTCGCTGACGATGTCGGAGATGACCGCCCGGCCACCGCGGCGCAGCACCCGGAAGATCTCGCCGAACAGCGCCGGCTTCTGCTCGTGCGCCACCAGGTTGAGCACGCAGTTGGACACGACCGCGTCGACCGAGTCGTCGGCGACCAGCGGCACCTGGAGCTTCTGCTGCTGTACGAAGGCGTCGTACGCCGTGATGCCGGCGAAGTCGGTCACCGGGTTGGCCTGGAGCCAGGCCTCGCTGGCCGCGACGTCGAGCCGCATGTCCTGGATCTTGCCCTTGCGGAACTCCACATTGTCGTAGCCGACTGCAGCAGCGACCTGCGGAGCGGCGCCGCGGGCGAGATCGAGCATCTCGTCGGTCATGTCGATCCCGATCACCCGACCGGTGGCGCCGACGACCTGCGAGGCGATGAAACAGATCTTGCCGCCGCCGCTGCCGAGGTCGAGGACCGTCTCGCCCTCGAGCAGGTGGGTGCTCGGGTCGCCGCAGCCGTAGTCGCGGTCGAGCACCTCCTGCGGGATGACGGTGAGCAAGCGCGGGTCGTAGTCGACCGGACAGCACAGCGCCGCCTCGACGGCCTGCGCGCCGGCGCCGTAGCGGTCCACGACGGACTGTTCGACGGCAGCGTCGGTGGTCAGGGTCATGTCGGGTCTCCTAGACGGCGCAGTTGTAGACGAGGGGCAGGGATCCATCGGCGCGACGCAGGGTCAGGAAGTGCTCGACGGCGAGGCGCTTGCCCTCTGCCAGCGACACCCACTCATCCGGCGAGGGGTGCTTGGCGAGCAGCATGTCCGGGCTTGTGTCGACGTCCGCGCCGGCCGGGTGCCAGTGCATCCCGTCGGCGGTGACGGTCAACTCGGGCACCGTGTTGCCGTCGTCGATGACCGCTCCGTCGGTGGAGAAACCACGTGCGACCAGCGGGCGTACGGCAAAGTCCTTGCCGGTGATGCCCATGCCGGCCAGCAGCGCTCGCAGCGGCTCGACCTCATGGACGTTGTCCGGGGTTGAGGTCATCCCGACCCGCACCGGCAACCCGAGGCCCTTGGCGAGCGCCAGGCCGTCCATGGCCTTCTGCCAGGACCCGGCCCCACGGTTGATGTCATGGCCTGGGGCCGAGGCCGCGTCGATCGACGTCTGCAGGACGAGCCGCTCACACCCCGCCAGCCGCTTCAGCTGCTCGAGCCGCCAGCCCTGGTAGAGCATGCCGTTGGTGAGCAGGACGACGTCGAGCCGATCCGTCGCGTAGAGCACCATCTCGACGATGTCGGGTTCGAGGAAGGGCTCGCCGCCGGTGACGTAGACCTCGGTGAAGCCCTCGGCGACCGCCTCGTCGACGAGCGCCCGGAAGCGGTCGAGGCCCACCGACCGTTTGCTGGCCTGTGGGCTCGAGGCCACCGAGCAGTAGGAGCAGGACAGGTTGCAGTGGAAGTTGGTGTAGAGCCACAGCCGGGGCGGGAACAGCGGTGAGCCGAACAGCGGCACCACCGGCAGCCCGTCGTCGACGGCCTCCGGCGCGTCGGCCCAGCTGACCTGCTCCTGCTCAAAACCGTCCGGCAGGGCGGAACGGTAGAGCTGGTAGCGACCCTTGGACCGCTCGTAGGGCGGGACGACCTCGAGACACGTTGTCCACCAGCCGGTCTCGACGGTCTCCACGAACGCCTCGGGCAGCCCACCGGCGCGCATCGAGGCGGCCTGCGCCGGCCAGTCGTAGGCCAGCGGCACGAGCTCGGCGCCGACCCGGCCGTCGACGAGATCAACCATGGCGTACCAGACCTCGCGCCGCCCATCGTTGGC
>JAYTOZ010000359.1:0-14877 GCA_043747515.1 Frankiales bacterium
CCGGGGTGTGGCCGATGAGGTCGACCTCGACGCCGTCGTGCGACAGCACCGACGCGATCATCCCGCTGTGCCGCTCGCCGCCGCCCTGGCTGTGCCCGAACCGGTTGTAGACAGCAGCTCTCATCGAGAGGTCACCAGCTCGCGCTCGAGCGCTGCCCGGGGTACGAGCGCCGAGCGGCCGACCTCCCGGCGACGGCGCAGGGCCGCGGGCGTCAGGCGCACCAGTGAGCGGGCCGCACGCAGGCGGGCCGGGAAGGGCCCGGGGGCCGGCCGCCGACCGCGCCGGAGCGCGCCGACCACCGGCCGCGCCATCTGCAGGGTCTCGCCGAGGAACGCGGCGTACTCGCGCCGCGCCCGCTCGGCCGTGGCGTCCTTGACGAGCATCAGCAGCCGGTTCCGGGTGGTGTGGAAGACGAACGTGGGCGACCACTCGACGCTGGTGGCCGAGTGGAGGTGGCGCACCACCGCGGACGGCTCGTAGCGCAGCCGCCAGCCGGCGAGGCGCAGCCGCCACGACAGGTCGGTGTCCTCGTAGTAGAGGAAGAAGTCGTCGTCGAACCAGTCGGCGGTGCGGCCGGCCTCGGTGCGGAAGGCGACCGCGCAGCCGCAGACGGCGAAGACGTCCTGCGCGGTGTCGTACTGGCCCTCGTCGACCTCGCGGAAGCCGCGGTCGGCGCCGTAGCCGGCCACGAAGACGAGCGACCCGGCGTTGTTGACGACGTCGACCGTCGGCGTACCGGCCGGAACCGTCACCGTGACTTCGGTGAGGCAAGCAGTGACGGGCAGGATCGTGCCTGCCAGCTCGGCGTCCTTGGTTGTCTCGGCGGCCCAGCGGACGACGACCTCGTGGTCGCGGTCGCCTTCGACCGGCAGGAGCAGCTCGCCGGCCGGGCGGGTCCAGCGGAACCGGGCAGCGCCCTCACCCTCGGGGCCGAAGGTCATGCGCTCCCACAGCACGCGTTCCGTCACATCGTCGCCATCGACGGACATCGACGCGATTCGCAGGCCGAGTTCGCGTGGGTCGTGGACGCCGGGGGAGAAGCCGGTGGTGGCCAGCTGCAGCGGCAGGAAGCGCGGGGCGAAGACAACCTTGCTGGTGACCGCCGCCAGCCGATCATCGGCCTCGAGGGCCACCAGCAGGTGCTCCAGCCAGGTTGGCTCGGGCCGGGCGTCGTTGTTGAGCAGCACCGCGTACGGCGTCGTGACCTCGACGAGGGCGGTGTTGTTGCCACCCGCAAACCCCCGGTTGTCGGGGTTGGCGAGCACCCGCACCTCGGGGAAGTCGCGGGCCAGCAGCTCACGCGAACCGTCCGAGCTCGCGTTGTCGACGACCCAGACGTGGGCGTCGATGACGGTCTGCCTGCGCAGCGCTTCCAGGCATGCGGGGAGCAGATGCGCGCCGTTCCAGTTGACGACGACGACGGTTGCCCTCACGCGCGCGCCACGACGTAGATCTCGTTGCTCGGGTAGAGCCGGGCCAGCAGCTGGTCGTAGGAGCGGCGCACCTCGCCGAGCTCCTCCTGGGTGGCCTGCAGGCGCTCCATCAACGTGCCGACGGCGTGGCCCAGACCGAACCAGGGTGAGTCGGGATCGGGTTTGCCCGTGGCCTTCGGGTCGGTGAAGCGCTGGATGACGGTGGCGAGCTCGTCGAGCATCGGCGGCTGAACATGCACCTGCGGGGGCAATGCCTCCGGCGGCGGCCCGGCGTGGTTGCGGGGATTGCCGCCGTACTCGACGACGTCGAGCCCGGCCCTGGCGCAGAAGAAGGCGAGCAGCCGCTCCTCATAGAAACGGATGTGTGTCGGGTCGCGCCAGAAGTCGTTGGCCAGCACCGACTGACAGGCGGCGTTGGGCGTCGCCGCGACGAAGTGCCCCCCGGGACGCAGCGCCCGGGCCGACTCCCGGACGACCTCCTGCACGACCTCGGACGGCAGGTGCTCGACGAAGTGCGCGCTGAACACCCCGCCGAGACTGTCGTCCGGTGTCGCCCGCAGGTGGTCGAGGGCATCCATCAGCCGTACGTCGAGCCCGCCGGCCACCGCCGCCTCGACCATCCCCTCGTCGTTGTCGACGCCGTAGGCCTCGACTCCGGCCGCAGCGAGCAGGGACAGGAACTCGCCACGGCCGGGCGCCAACTCGAGCACCGGTCCGGCGGTAAACCAGGGCAGGTAGTGCCGCAGCCCGCCCAGGACATGTTCGCGTTCATAGCCCATGTAGTCGTAGTAGGCGCTCTCCACCCTGCTCATGCCGGCGTCACCTGGCTGCTCGCCGGGACGGTCAGGATGCCCGGCAGCTCGCCGCTGGTCATCCAGAACACGTCGTCGAAAGCCCGGGCGGTCACCGGGTTGCCGCTGGTCGGCTCCTCGACCTGGACCGCGATGCGGAAGGCTCCGTTGAGGGCCGGCGTGGCCGGCACGGCGAAGTCGACGAACCACCTACCGGGCACGGCTGGCACGACCTGGTTCGCCGGCATCCGCATCGACCAGACCGGGATGTCGCCTGCGCCCATCACGACTGCGTGCACGATCCCGGCGTACGCGCCGTCGCTGCGGGGTTCGACCTCGACCTCGACCCGCAGATAGCAGGGCTGCCCGGCCGTGAGCGCGGTCGCCCGGGGCCCGCCCGGAGAGTCGCTCACGGTCGCGCTGCGAACGACGATGCCGCCCATCTCCGGCGGCTCGTCCGGCTCACTCACCGGCCGGTCGGTGCCGAGGATCCGGCGCAGGGTGCCGACCGCGAAGGCCGGGTCCCCGTCGTACCGCACCCGGCCGTGGTCGATGACGATGCCGCGGGTGCACAGCGACTCGACCAGATCCAGGGAGTGGGTGACGAGCAGGATTGTCTTGCCGGCCTGCTGGAACTCAGCGATCTTGGCGAGGCACTTGCGCTGGAAGGCCTCGTCGCCGACCGCCAGCACCTCGTCGACCAGCAGCACGTCCGGGTCGACGTGGACGGCGATGGCGAAAGCGAGCTTGACGTATTCGCCTGAGGAGTAGTGCTTCACGGGATCGTCGATGCGGGGGCCCTGCTCGGAGAACTCGATGATCGAGTTGAGCAGCGAGTCCACTTCGCGGCGGGTCAGGCCAAGCAGCGCGGCGTTGAGGTAGATGTTCTCGCGCCCGGTCAGCTCGCCGTTGAAGCCCGCCCCCAGCTCCAGCAGGGAGGCGATCCGGCCCTCGACCGCGACCTCGCCGGAGGTCGGCCGCAGGATCCCCGCGAGCACCTTGAGCGTGGTGGACTTGCCGGCGCCGTTCGGCCCGATCAGGCCGACGGTTTCACCCGGTCCGACCACGACATCGACGTCGCGCAGGGCCCAGAACTCGCCGGCGGTGACGGCCCGGCGGGTCACGATGCGCTCCTTGAGCGAGGTCGCCCGCTGCTTGTGGGTGACGAAGCGCTTACTCACCTGGCGGGCCGTGATGACCGGTTGGCTCACAGCTCTTCCGCGAAGTCGGCCTGCATCCGGGTGAACACCCGGCGGGCCAGCAGAAACAGCAGCCCGGCGATGACGAATCCGGTGGCCAGGTTGCCGACGTAGAACAGGTAGCCCGGGTCGGCGAGGGCGTGCCCCGGTGTGTGGTTGATGGTGTTGGTGTAGTCGTCCTTGACGAACACCGCGCGCTGGAAGGCCGAGACCACGGTTGCCATCGGGTTGAGGAAGTAGAGCCAGAAGTAGCGGCCGAGGTGGGCCTTGACCAGGCTCGACTGGTAGAGGATGGGGTTGAGCCAGAACCAGACCAGCAGGGTGATCTCGACGACGTGAGCCGTGTCGCGGTAGCGAACGTTGAGCGCCGCCACGAGGTAGGACAGCGCGGTTGAGAACAACAGCAGCAGAGCCGTCGCGGGCAGGATCAGCAGGAACGCCGGACTGAAGTCGTGCCGGAAGAACGTCGTCACGACCAGCAGCACGCCCAGTTGCAGCACGAAGTGCACGAGGGCGTAGCCGACCGCCGACAGCGGCAGCACCTGGAGCGGGAACCGCACCTTCTTCACCAGCCCGGCATTGCCCACGACGGTGCCGGATGCGGTGCTCACCGCCGCCGAGAACGCCGTCCACGGCAGCAAGCCACACATCAAGTAGATCGGGAAGCCGGGGATACCGTTCTGCAGAACGACGCCAAAGATCAGGTAGTAGATGCCCATCAGCAGCAACGGGTTGGCCAGGCTCCAGGCGAAGCCGAGCGCACTGCCCTGGTATTTGACCTTGAGGTCCTTGCGGACCAGCTGGGTGAGCAACTCCCAGCGGACTGAGCCCTGCGCGGCGGCCCGTGAGCGCGACAAGGCGGCGCGGTCGACGGCTGGGGGCGCCCCTGGTGCGGTGACTGCCACGCGGGGTCAGCCTCCCGGCCGCTCGACAGGGGCGCGCCGATGCGCCCCGGGGACTGTTCGAGCATAGCCGCGGCCCCCCGATCGACCGGCCCCGCGAGGCCCAGCGAGCGGGCGCGGCGTCGGGGGGCACAGTTCGGCGCCGGCCCGCCCCTTCACTACCCCCGCCCCTTTTTGCCCCGCCTCGTGATCCACCGAAGCTGGGGCACCGCTGTGATCTTGTCCTAGGTGCCCAACCTTGCGTGGATCACCAGGTGTAGGCGGGCGAAGGGGGTTGAGCCGGGAGCCGGGTCAGCGCCAGCTGTCGGCGCGGCCGACCGCCATCGCGGGCACGCCGGCGACGATCGATCCGGCCGGCACGTCCCTGGTCACGACCGCGCCGGCCGCCACGACGGCGCCGTCGCCGATGGTCACGCCCTTGAGCACAACGGCCCGGGTGCCGATCCAGACCCGGTTGCCGATCCGCACGGGGGCGGTCTTGGACAGCTCGACGCCGTCGCGGGTCACCGCGTGGAAGTCGGTGTCGAGCACCTGCACGTCCCAGGACAAGGTGCAGTGCTCGCCGATGGTGATCTTCTCGGCGCACAGCAGCTTGGTGCCGAGCCCGTTGACGTTGGTGCCGTGGCCGATCGTCAGCCGGCCGCTGTCGACGACCACCCGGACCCCGCGCTGCAGGCTGACGACCCCGTCGCAGTGCAGGCTGGCGCCCTCGCGGACCCGCACCACCGACGTGTCGTGTCGGCTCGACAGCCCGAACGATCCCAGCCCGATCCGCAGCGCCCCGCCCTCGCGGACGGTGATCCGATCGGCGCCGTCGAGCACTGTCCTCGAGCCGATCCAGATCGCGCGCCTGGCCCGCAACCGGTGCCGGACGACCCCGCCGTAGAAGGCGCGCGCCGAGCTCTCACGGCCCGGCCGCAGCTCGCGCATGGCCAAGCGATAGCTGTCGTAGTCGCTGGTCGCCATGTCGCGCAGGTTACCGACGGCGGGGCGGTCCGCCGCCGGTAGGATCCGCACACTGCTGGACGACCAGGGAGAACCCCGCTGTGACCGCCCCTGCCCGCACGCCCGCCCCGAGCCCAGCTTTGCCGGTTCCCCCACGGACTGTTCCGCCCGCCGCCCGGCGTACCGATGTCGAACACCTGCATGCCGGGCACGACGGCGAGGTGGTCGACGTCACGGTCGTGCTGCCCTGCTTCAACGAGGTCGGCCACGTCGAGCAGGAGCTTGTCCGCATTTCGGCTGCCCTCGACGCGAGCGGCTACGCCTACGACCTCGATGTGTACGACGACCGCTCGACCGACGGCACCCGTGAGCTGCTGCACGAGCTGGCCGGCAGCGGCCGCTTCCCGCGGCTGCGCTACTTCCCGCGGGCGCGCAACGGCGGCTCGGGCACCATCCGGCGGATCGGGTCGCAGGGTGCCCGCGGCCGGATCGTGGTGTGGACCGACGCCGACATGACCTACCCCAACGAACGCATCCCGGAGTTCGTCCGGATGCTCGACGAGGATGGCAGCTACGACCAGGTGGTGGGTGCCCGGACAAGCGAGGAGGGCACCTACAAGCTGCTGCGGGTGCCGGCCAAGTGGACGATCCGCAAGATCGCGTCCTACCTCACCGGCACGAAGATCCCCGACCTGAACTCGGGGCTTCGTGCCTTCCGCCGCGAGGTCGCCATCCCGTACCTGCCCCTGCTGCCAGCAGGATTCTCGTGCGTGACGACGTTGACGGTGAGCTTCCTCGCCAACGGTCACGACGTGAAGTACGAGCCGATCGACTACAGCAAGCGGGCCGGTAAATCCAAGTTCAACTTCGTCAGGGATGCCTACCGCTACATCCTGCAGGTGCTGCGGATGGTCATGTACTTCAACCCCCTCAAGGTGCTCATGCCGATCGCCCTCTACATCCTGGGCTTCGGTTTCCTCAAGCTGTTCGTCGACATCGCCCGTTTCGGTTTCCGCGTCCCCGGCTCCACGGTGCTCGTCCTGCTGACCGGACTGCAGATCGCCGCACTGGCCCTGCTCGCCGACCTCGTCGTCCGCTCGCGAACCCAGAGCAACTAGACCGGGCCGCTGACGAACGGGGACAGCTGCGAGTGCCGCTGCAGCCGGCCGGCCTGCGCAACCCACGCAGGTACCGGCGCCCGACCAGGATCCGCAGCCGGAACGGACTACAGGCCGAGCCCCTCGAGCGAGCCCTCGTCGGGCGTCCGCTTGCGGCGGCGGCGGACCAGGCCGATCGGCACGGTCGCGGCCAGGCCGAGCACGGTCATCAAGCCGAGCACCGCGCCGTACTCAGTGGCCCGGTCGTCATAGGCGAACACGACCGTGTGCGTGCCCGCCGGCACCACGACGCCCTTGAATGCATGGTCCACACGCAGCAGGTCGGCCTGCGCGCCGTCGATGGTGACCGTCCATTGCGGGTACGACGGGTCGGCCAGCACCAGTAGCCCCGCGCTGGTCGTCGTCACCTGGTTGATGATCTTTGCGACACCGTCCAGCCGAGTGGTGACCGTCGGCGCGGTCCGGGGCGCCCGCAGCTGGCCCAGCGGGTGCTCGAGGACCGCGGTCTTGGCCAGCGCGAGGCTGGGCAGCGCGGCGAGCCGCATGACGGGATCGGCGACGACGCGGGTGTCGTAGAGCATCCGGGCGAGCGGCAGCGCCGGCCGCGACCACACGTCGACGTAGGCGTAGCTGCCGTGCTTGCTGAAGCCGTGCGCGGTCAGCACGGCGGCCTCGGCCGGCACGAGCGGGTAGGTCACGAAGTTGCGGACGGCCAGAAAGTCGAGCGTGTCGTAGTTCCACTTCGACGGGGGCTGGGGGTAGTTGCCGACCACGAAGTTGCCGCGCACCCCCAGCCGACGATCCATGAACTGCTTGTACGTCGCGAAGGGGAGGAGCCCACCGTCACGGCCCAGCGGGGTCTCCACGTGCAGGACCGACTGCTGGTTGAAGCGGGCCGCGACCTTGGTCGTTCGCCCAGCCCGGTAGAACTGTGCCTGCCGGCCGAGAAGGCCTGCGGGGACGTCGATCTTGGCGGCATCGTCGGTCGTCGCACGCGGCCCGGCGGCCCTTGTGACGTAGCGCCCGCCGATCGCGTCGAGGGCCTGCAGGGTTGGGCCGGAATCGTCGTACAAGGCGTTGGGCGCGACCTGGCGATACTCCGCGGTGGGGCGCGCCTGCTCGAGCTCGATGGCGGTGACCGTCAGCAGCGACAACGCGAGCAGGGCGCGCGGGACGACCGGGATGCTGGCCACGGCGTAGACAAGCCCGGCCGTGACCGCTGCGATCGTCCACTTCTTCAACGAGTGCTCGGGGCCGCTGCCACCACCCACGGTCAGGGTGAACGCCGTCCCGAGGCCGACCACCAAGGCGGCCAGGGCGCCAAGGCGGAGCCGCGCCCGGATGGCACCGACGGCGAGCCCGATCCGTTCGCCGAGGAGCGCATCGAGCCCGAGCGCGGCGGCAGCCGCTAGCCCGAACGTCGAGAGCAGCAGATAGCGGGACGGCACCCGGAAGCTGGCCAGGACCGGCACATTGGCGATGAGGAACCGGGCGAGAGGGTCGACGTTGCCGAGCGCCAGGACGAAGCCGAGCGCTGAGACGACCGCCACCCAGACCTGTACCCAGCGCAGCCCCTGGCGCCGGGTGATGAGACCCAGGGCGGCCAACGCGAGGGCGGCGATGCCGATGTAGCCGACATTCTCGCCGACCAGCCGGTGGCCGTAGTCGGGCAGCAGCGAGTTGGCCGCGATCGCGCGGGGGAGCGGGAACTGGTCATGGAAATCGGCTGATTCTCGGTAGCTCCGGCTCTTCAGGAGCAGGGTCGGAAACAGCTGGGCCCCGAACAGCAGGACGAAGACCACGACCCCGCCGGCCAGCCGTACGCCGCCCCACACCGCCCGTAGGAGGGAGGCGCGCACGTCGCGGGTAATCCCCGCAAGAGCCCAGCTGACGCCGTACAGCACGACGGCGATGAGGGTGTAGACCCATTCCTCAGGATGGCCGGCGAGGAACTGGAAGCCGATTGCGAGGCCGAGCAGGACCACGTGCCGAAGGCGCCCGTCGACCAGGCAGAAGTGCGCAGCGAGCAGCACGAGTGGCATCAGGGCGATGGCCTGCAGCTGGTTGGTGAGGACGACGTGTTGCAGCGACATACCGCCGAAGCCGAAGGCGAGCCCGGCGAGCAGCGCCGACCACACTCGGGTGCGCAGGGCGTATCGCGCGTAGAGGTACATCGCCCAGGCACCGAACGCAACGGTGGTGGCGATGACGAGCTCGAGGGCGGTTGAGGTCTTCAGGAACAGAAACGGTGCGTTGCCGGGAAAGAACACCGCGTGCTGGATGTTCGCGGTGTAGGGCACACCGCCGTAGGAGTCGCGGGCCCAGCTGGGCCATATGCCGTGTTTGAGATAGTCGGCGCCGCCGGTCCGGTCGGGAGCGATGCCGTTGACCAGCACCTCGCCGAAGAAGGTCTGCTTGGGATCGCGCAGGGCCGGGAGATACCAATAGGTCAGGAGTTGGTAGGCGAGAGCGGCAAGGACCGCCTCGCCGAGCAGCAGGAGCCGGCGCGGCCGCCTGCTGCTGGCACCCTCGGCGTCCGTCACGCCGGTCGTCGCGCGACGGCCATGTAGCCCAGGCTGGCCTTGGTGGCCGAGCCGCGCACCCCGCTGCTGGGGGCAAGCCGCCGGCCCGCGCGCTCCTGGGGGTCGGCGAGCAACCGGCGCAGGACGGGATTGTCGGTGAGTCGGCGACGGCGGCCGAGCTTGCTGCCGACCGCGTCCAGAGCGGCGACCAGCGCGAGGATGAACAGGTGCGCGACGAGCAGCACGCCGCCACCCTTGGCGTCCAGGGTCACCACCTCCAGACCGTGGCGTTCCAGGATGCCGCCGAGCCCGAAGTGGGTGAACCGCCGAAAGTCGTAGGGCGCCTCATGGGTCGGGTAGAGGAAGGGCACCGTGATGAGCGCATGGCCACCGGGCCGGAGCACCCGGTGGATCTCGGCGACCGCGAGCTCGGCGTCACCGACGTGCTCGAGGACCTCGGTCACGAGCAAGGTGTCGAAGCTCGCGTCGGCAAAGGGCAACCGGTCGGCGAAGCCGATCACATCCACGCCGGGCAGCGGGGCCGCGTCGAGGCAGATGACCTTGTCGACGAGCGGGGCGTACCAGTCGCGGAACGGCTGGTTGCCGCAACCCGAATCGAGCAGCCGGCCGCGCACGAGGTGCTGCTGACCGGCCATCCACCGGCCCATCGCCGCGCCCGGCAGCAGGCTCAGCGTGGTCGCGCTGTTGCTGTAGGGGATGCCATCGCGTATGCGTACGGGACCCTGCCGGTGGCGCAACCGCTCGTCGTCGATCCCGGCCCCGGCCACATCGGGGACCATAGCAACGGGACCTGCGTACGCCGGGGCGGTCAGCTGAGCAGGGCCGGTGGGACCGTCAGCGGCGGACCGGCCGGGGTGCGCCCGCTCTTGGAGGCCACCCAGATGTAGGTCGGCGCTATCGGCCGCAGCGCCGCCAGCACCGGGGCGGGCAGCGACGAGAACAGCCTGGGGGCCAGGCGTGGCACGACATCGTCGGCTGCGAAGGCGCCGGAGTCGGCCAGGATGCTGAAGGTGTAGTCGTGCACGGTGAGCCCGTGGGCCATCCGGCGCAGGCCCGGATAGGTGCGGAACCGTTCGTGGTAAGCGTCCATCGGGCCGAATCGGCGCATGTAGGCGTCGGCAGCCGGCGCCGGCAGCCAGGACAGGAACGGCAGCTTGTAGTGCGGCTCGATGACCACGAGCTTGTTGGCCATGCCCAGGTAGAGCAGGCCGTCCGGCGTGAGCACCCGGCGAATCTCGGCCATCACCAGATCCGCGTCGACGACGTGCTCGTAGATGTGGTTGAACACGACGACGTCGACGCTCGCGTCCGGGAACGGCAGGGCCTCGCCATCGGCGCAGAGAAACGCGCAGCCGGGGTCGCGGGCGGCCCGGGCACCCGCCAGTCCAGGCGCGTCGATGTCCACCCCGATCGAGGTCGCGCCGTGTCGCAGCGCGGCTTCGGTGAAAAAACCCAGCGAGCAACCGAGGTCCAGGACTGTGCAGCCGGACAAATCCTCGGTGCCCCGGAAATGGGCCAGGACCCGCAGCACCTTCTCGGCTTTCTGCTGCCGGCCGGTTTCGTTGAGCATCTGGTCCTGGAGCTCGCTGTAGGCGAGTTGCTTTGACCGCGGGGGCGTCACGGGGTCCGCGCGGGACAGGGTCCGGGCTCGTCGATCGGCAGCTGGATCACGCTGGCGACCCTAGCAACGGACGGGCGCTGTCACCGACGTCGGCCGCGGCCGCGCCGCAGCGTCTGCCCGGTCGTCGTGAGGGCCCGGCCGGCTCGCGGTCGCGCCGGTGCGACCCGGACGCCGACCGTCTCGACCAGCCGGCCGATCAGCGGAAGCACCAGAACAACGACGATCCAGCGTCGCAGGCGGCCCGAGAAGAAGGCAAACATGCCGGGGTTGATGCCCAGCCTCCGCCGCGTCACCCCTGCTCAGCGGGGCAGGTCAGGCGGTGGGGTCGCCATGGCGGCGGACCTCGGACCAGGCTGCGGCGATCCCGTCCGTGAGTGAGGTCACCGGCAACCAGCCGAGCACATCGCCTGCAAGCGACACGTCGAGCCAGGTGCGCGGCACGTCGAACGACCGGCGCGGTTCGACCACCAGCCGCAACGCCGGGTCGTCGACCACCTCAAGGACGGTCTCGGCGAGCTCGCGCAGGGTCGTCGGGCGCCCCGAGCCGACGTTGAGCACCGGCGGCAGCGGCTCCTGGCAGGCGTCGACCGCCACCATGGCGGCGGCGATGTCGTCGACGTAGACGTAGTCCCGGGTCGTCTCGGGGTCGCCGAACAGCCGGACGTCCTCGCCTCGCCGGCCAGCCCGCAGCCAGTGCGCGATGACGCCCTGCCCGCTCGCCACCGGCTGCCCCGGCCCGTAGGCGTTCGACACCCGCAGCGTCACGAAGCGCGGGAGGGCCGCGCCGGCCAGCAACGACTCGAGAGCGAGCTTGGCCCCGCCGTAGGCCGAGAGCGGCCGGGTCGGCGCTGTCTCGGCGTACGGCGGGGCGGTGTCCGGGTCGTAGACTGTGCCGCCCGAGCTGAGCAGGACGACGGTTGGGGGCGCCGGGAGGCCGCGTACCGCGTGCAGGAAGGCGTCGAACGCGGCCCGGTCCTCGGCAACCTTCAACGGCTGCTGCTCGGCGATCTGCGGGTTGATCTGCGTGGCCAGCCAGAAGACCGTGCGAGCCGAGGCGAGGCCGGGAGCGGCCGCGCCGTCGGGACCGAGGAAGGGGACCGACCGGGTGTACGCCGAAACTCCCGTGGTCGAACGTCGCAGGGCCTCGACGAGGGCGCGGCCGAGGAAGCCGGCGGCGCCGACGACCGCCACCGGACCTGGCATGGACGTCCTTTCGTGAGCAGGCCGCGCCTGCTCGTGCTGGCCTCGACGTTCCCGGCGACGCGTGGTGACGGGACGCCCGGCTTCGTGCACGACCTCGCGGGCGTGGAGGCTACCGAGTTCGACACGGTCGTCCTGGTCCCGCGGGTGCCGCGTGCTCCGCGCGAGGAACTCGCCGACGACGGTCGAGGCGGCAGCTTTCGGATCGTCCGGTTCAGCTATTTCCCACGCCGCTTCGAGGATCTGGCCGACGGCGCGATCATCGAAAATCTCCGGGCCAAGCCGGTGCGGCTGGTCCAGGTGCCCTGCTTCCTCGTGGGCGAGGCGCTGGCCTTGCGCCGGCTGTTGCGCACGCACCGGCCCGATGTCCTGCACGTGCACTGGATCGTGCCGCAGGGCGTCGTGGCGCTCCTGGTGGCCCGACACGTGCCCTGGCTCGTGACGACCCTCGGCGGCGACGTGTATGCCCTCACGGACCGACTCAGCCTGCGGCTCAAGCGGGCCGTGCTGACCCGCGCGGCGGCGGTGACCACGATGAATGTCGACATGCGCCGGCGACTGCTGGAGCTCGGTGCACCGGCCGGTCAGACGCTCGTGCTGCCGATGGGCGCCGATGTGGACGGCGTCCGGGCGACCGGCGCGGGGGTCGTCCGCTGCCCGGGACGTGTGCTGTTCGTCGGCCGGCTGGTGGAGAAAAAGGGTCTCGCGGTGCTGCTCGAAGCGCTGCGTTCGGTGCCCGTCGGGTGGTCACTCGATGTGGTTGGCGACGGTCCGCTGCGCGCCGGGCTCGAGGCCAGGGCGGCCGGTCTGCCGGTGCGCTTCCTGGGCCAGCTGACCAAGGACGACCTCGCCCGGGCCTATGCAGGTTGCGACCTGCTCGTCGCACCGAGCGTGCCCGCTGCCTCGGGCGACCAGGATGGCCTGCCGGTGGCCCTGCTCGAGGCGATGTCGGCCGGCTGCCCGGTCGTCGCCAGCCGGATCGCCGGCATCGACGAGGCGGTGGTCGACGGCGAGACCGGCCTGCTGGTGCCGCCCGGCGACGCCGCGGCCCTCGCCGCCGCCCTCAGCCGGTTGCTCGGCGATCCCGATCTGCGCGACCGGCTCGGCGCCGCCGCCTCGGCCCGGGCCGACGACTACTCGGTGGCCGCCCTCGGCCGTCGCTACACCGACCTGCTGCTGCGCATCGCCGGGCGGGAACCCGGTCGTTGTGGCTGAGCCAACCAGCGACGTCGGCGCCCGGACCCGTCGTACGCCGAGACAGCGCGTGCTCCGGCTGGTCAAGCTGGCCCTGGTCGTGCTGGCCGTGGTCCTCGGCGTGCGGGTCGTCGGCGGTCGGTGGGCCGACGTCTCCGGCCATCTCGGTGACCTGACGTTCGGTTGGACGACCGTCGCGGTCGTCACCTCGCTCGTCGGGCAGGCCGTCATCGCACTGGTCTGGCGCGAGGTGCTGGCCGATCTGGGCAGCCCGCTCCCGACGCTGACCGGCTGCCGGGTCTTCCTGCTCGCCCAGCTCGGCAAATACATCCCCGGCAGCGTGTTCGCCGTCGCCGCCCAGATGGAGCTCGCAAAACGCTACGAGATCCCGCGGCAGCGCTCGGCGGCGGCCGGCGTCGTGACGCTGGTGCTCAACATCGCGGTCGGCGGCATCGTGGCCATCTGCGCGCTGCCGCTGCTGCCCGACCGGCTGGCCTCGCCCTTCCTGCCCGCGCTCCTGCTGCTGCCGCTCGCCGGCCTGCTGCACCCCAAGGTGTTCACGTCGATCCTCAACCGGGCGCTGCGGGCGATCAAGCGACCGCCGCTGGAGCAGGCGCTGACCGGACGCGGCATCGCCCGGGCCTCGGTGTGGTGCGTGGCCAGCTGGGTGTTGCTGGGCCTGCACATCTGGGCGCTGTGCCGCGACGTCGGTGCTGGTGCGCCGGTGCTCGCGCTCGGCATCACCGGCTTCGCGGCCGCCTGGCTGGTCGGGTTCGTGGTGGTGTTCGCGCCGGCCGGCTTCGGCCCTCGGGAAGGGGTCCTGGTCGCCGTCCTGGCCGGCTCGCTGGTCGGTGGGTCGAGCTCGGCGCTGGTCGTCGCGGCCCTGTCCCGGCTGCTGCTGGTGCTCGGCGACGCCCTGCTGGCAATACTCGCGCTGGGGGTCGGCCGGTCCCCGGAACGGCACCTTGCGCAGCAGCGAGGGCTTGTGTGACTGGTGTGACTGCTGGGACAGTGCGGGTCAAGGCGCGCCCTTGGTGTGCCGACGTTCGAGGGTGGCCCGGCTGACCGACGCAGCGCTGGGCTGTCACCACATCGACCCCGGAGCCGTCGTGCCGCCCCGTCCCACCCGTCTGCGCGTCAGGACCGCGCTGACCGCCCTGACCGGGCTGCTGGGCGCGTTCGCAGTCACCGTGGCGGTCGCGCCGCACGCCCTGGCCGAGGAGGTCTACGACCGGCCCGCCGGCGGCGTGTTCAGCATTGAGGGCCACGGCTGGGGGCACGGCCACGGCCTGTCCCAGTGGGGCGCTCAAGGGGCCGCCTCGCTCGGCCGGACTGGCGAGGAGATCACCGCCGCCTACTACCCGGGAACCGCGCGCGGGGTGCTCGCTGCCGCGCCGATCCGGGTGCTGCTCCAGGGCGACGACGACGGGGACACAACCGTCATCGCGGCCGCCGGCCTCACCGTCTCCGACCTCGCCAGCGGCGCGGCGGCGACCCTGCCCACCGGCCCGACCCGCTGGCGGGCCACCGCGGCCAGTGACGGACTCCACCTCGCCTCGCTGACGGGCAGCACCTGGACGCCGTATGGCTTCGGCCGAAAGATGATCTTTGCGGGGCCGCTGCGCTTCGCCGGACCGACCACGGTGCAGCTGACCTACCCGGACGGCTCGTCGCGCGACTACCGGGGCGCGGTGCAGGCCGTGCGGTCCGGCGCGAGCGGCCTGGTCAGCGTTGCGGTGCTGGACCTCGAGGACTACTTGCTCGGGGTCGTCCCGCGCGAGTCGTCGTCGTCATGGAAGCCGGCGGCGCTGCAGGCGCAGGCAATCGCGGCCCGCTCCTACAGCGCCTACAAACGGGCGCACAGCGCCGGCGCCTGGGACATCTGCGACACCACGCAGTGCCAGGTCTTCGGCGGCAGCGCGCTGCACAC
>JAYTOZ010000360.1:0-6976 GCA_043747515.1 Frankiales bacterium
GGTCCGCGGGGCGCCACGCGGCTGAGGCCGGTGGCGCGTGCCCGACCGGGCCGAGTCCGTCGTGCGGGCCTTGGTCGCCCATGACGCCGAAGGCGCAACTGGGCCGATCGTCACTCATCCCGCTCCGGCGCCGCGCATCCGTTGGCGACCGGCCTGGCCGGTGTGTGCACCACCGCGACCCCGAGGGGGGCGGTCCAGCGCGGTGTGTCAGGCAGCGTCAAGTGCGCCCGGCTCAGCTCGTCGCCATCGACCAACGCCCGGGGCCAGGGCCGCCCGCCACTGCGCACCAGCGACCGCGAGCTCAGCCAGCCGATCACATGCAGCCGCCTGCCGGTGCGCCGACCCCCCTGCCCCATGATCCACGGAAACCCGGGCACCTCCGCAGAGATCATCTGGGTGCCCGATTTTCTGTGGATCATGCCTGTTGCTGTTGCGATGCGGGAGCCCGTGTGGTGACGCCGGCACAGAAACCACCGGCGGCCTTGCCGGCGCGAGCCCGTCCGAGGCCGTCAACAACCGACCGGCAACCTGCCGGCCCAGCTGTTGCCAGGGGCGGCTCATCCACACGTTCGTGGTGCCGGATGGTTGGCCCGTCGCGCCAGCGCGTCCGGTCGAGCTGGTCGAGGCAGGCCCCATCATCTAGCAACCACGAGCCGGCGCCACCCGGCGCGGACCGCAACGTCTTGAGAGCAGGACCGGTAGAGCCAGCCAAGCCGACCGTCGCTCGAGGATGCCGATGACACGGGACGGCCCGTCCGAGGGCCCGAAAACCTGTCGACCTCGCGTTCCGATCGCTGGTAGGACGTGCAGGTGTCCCCGATCATCACGCCGGTTGAGAACCTCGCTGACCTCGGGCGTTTCCACTCGGTGCTGGCCGCCAGCTTCGACGCCGACCACGAGGGTCTGCCGGCGGATTCCGTCGAGGAGCTCGCGGTGGACCTGGCGGGCGTACACGCCGACGAGCGGATCGTCATGTGGGTCGGTGAGCAAGCCGGGCGGGCCGTGGCGGCCGGTCGGCTGTCCCTGCCGGTCAAGGACAACACCTCGACGGCGATGCTCGAGGTGCATGTCCACCCCGACGATCGGCGCGCCGGCCACGGGCTCGCGATGGCCCGACACGGCCTGGAGCTGGCGGCGACGGAACGACGGCAAACCGTCCTGTCCGAGGTCTGCTCCCCGCTGGCAACAGCCGAAGGTGCGCCGTCGGCGTTCGCCCGGCGACTCGGGCTGCGGCCAGTGCTCGAAGAGGTACGTCGGGTGCTCGACCTGACCGCGCTGGAGGGCGCGCACATCGAGGCGTTTCGGCGTGCGGCGGCCGCTGTCGCG
This sequence comes from Frankiales bacterium, assembly GCA_043747515.1. Taxonomy (GTDB): domain Bacteria; phylum Actinomycetota; class Actinomycetes; order Mycobacteriales; family SCTD01; genus JAYSQK01. The sequence continues at coordinate 1,327 of JAYTOZ010000360.1, forward strand.
ACGGACTACCAGGTCGTCCAGTGGGTCGACGCAGCACCTCATGGGCTGTGCGATGACCTCGCCCGGCTGGCCCAGCTGATGTCGACCGACCCGCCGATGGGCGAGATGACCTGGGAACCCGAGCGTTGGGACGCCGCACGTTGGCGAGCGACGGAGGCACGGGTCCGGGCCAAGCAGTGCACCCGGTTCGGCAGCACCGTCGTGCACCGGCCCACCGGCCGGGCCGTGGGCTACTCCGACATCGGGGTGAGCCGAGCACAGCCCGAGATCGCCTATCAGTGGGCCACCATCGTGGAGTCGGCGCACCGCGGCCACCGCCTGGGCATGCTGCTCAAGGCTGCCAACCTGCAGCTGCTGCTGCGTGAGCTCCCGGCCGCGCGGACACTCAACACCTGGAACGCCGCGGTGAACAGCCAGATGATCTCGATCAACGAGGCGCTGGGGTTCCAGCCCGTCGAGCGATGGACGGAGTGGCAGTTGGACAGGTCAGCCGGCTGAGCGTTCGCGGGCCCAGCGGCGGACGGTCTCGATCCGGTCCTGCAACTGCTGGGCGCTCGCCTGCGGCCCGGGGGGCCCGCCGCAGGCCGACCGCAACTCGTTGTGGACGACGCCGTGCGGAGAGCCGGTGCGGTGGTGCCAGGCGCCAACCAAGCCGTTGAGCTCCTTGCGCAGCCCCGACAGCAGCTGATGGGTGGTCACGACGGCGGCCGGCGCAGGGACGACGGGGGCCTGCCGGGCCCGGATCTGCTTGGCCTGGTGCTGCTGCAGCAGCACCGCTACCTGCTCCGGCGCGAGCAGACCCGGCAGCCCGATGAAGTCCTGCTCGTCGTCGGAGCCCACGGCCGCCCCGGTGCCGTACTCGCCGCCGTCATAGATCACCCGGTCGAGCTGGGCGGAGGCCTGCAGGGCGGTGAAGGCCGCCTCGTCCTCGCCCTCGTCCAGGCTGCGGTTGGCCGCGGCAAGCAGTTCGTCGGCCAGGAACTGCTCCTTCGCCGGGCCGTCCAGGGCGTGGTCGCGCTCGGCCTCCAACTGCGCGGCGAGCAGCAGCAGGGCCGGCACCGAGGGCAGGAAGACCGACGCGGTCTCGCCGGGCGCCCGGCCGCGCACGAACCGTCCGACCGCCTGGGCGAAGAACAGCGGCGTCTGCACCGAGGTGGCATAGACCCCGACGGCGAGCCGCGGGATGTCGACGCCCTCGGAGACCATCCGGACCGCGACGAGCCACCGCTCCCCCGACGCCTCGAACGCGCCGATCTTCGCGCTCGCGGTCGGGTCGTCGCTGAGCACCACGACGGGCGCACGGCCGGTGATGCCGAACAGCAGCTCGGCGTACAGCTTGGCGCTCTGGTGATCGGTGGCGATCACCATGCCGCCCGCGTCGGGCATGCCGCGGCGGACCTCGGTGAGGCGCCGGTCAGCGGCGGCGAGGACTGCGGGCATCCAGTCGCCGTGCGGGTCGAGCGCGGTGCGCCAGGCGGCAGCGGTCTGCTCGACGGTCAACGGCTCACCGAGGGTCGCGCTGATCTCCTCACCCGCGCGGGTGCGCCAGGTCGCGGTACCGCTGTAGGCCAGGAACAGCACCGGACGTACGACGCCGTCGCGCAGCGCATCGGCGTAGCCGTAGGCGTGATCGGAGCCACTGCGGGTGATCCCGTCGGTGCCCCGTTCGTAGCGCACGAACGGGATGGGGTTGGTGTCGCTGCGAAACGGCGTGCCGGTCAGGCACAGTCGTCGGGTTGCCGGGTCGAACGCCTCTTTCACCGCGTCGCCCCAGGACAGCGCGTCGCCGGCGTGGTGCACCTCGTCCAGGATGACCAGGGTGCGGGTGCCAGCGGTGCGCTGGCGATGCATGAGCGGCCGGGCTGCAACGCCGGCGTAGGTCAGCGCGACCCCGTGATAGTCCGGGCTGGTGGCTCCGACGGCGTTGCTGAAACCGGGGTCGAGGTGGATGCCTACCTTGGCGGCCGCGATGGCCCACTGCGTCTTGAGGTGCTCGGTCGGCGCGACGACGGTGACCGCCTGGACCTCCCGGTCAGCAAGCAGTTGCCCGGCGATCCGCAGTGCGAAGGTTGTCTTGCCGGCTCCCGGTGTCGCCACGGCCAGGAAGTCGCGGGGCTGGCGGCGCAGGTAGCTGTTGATGGCGGAGCGTTGCCAGGCGCGGAGCGGGCCGGCGGCGGGCAGGCTGAGCGGGGAGGTCAACAGGTGCTCTCTCGGTCGTACGCGGGCTGGCTGTCGACACTAGGCGAGCCGCCCGCGGGCACCGGGAAGGCTCGCCGACCAGGCCGCCCCACTTCGAAACCGACATCTCGGACGAAGGCCGCAAGCGGCCGGGAGAACGGGCCGCGCGGGTGTGATCGTCTCGCGACGGGGCATCTGCTGACCAAGCACCAGCCGGTGCGATCCAACGACAAGCAACGGAGCTCACCGTGGTCGTCCTCGGACTCATCCTGCTCATCATCGGGCTCGTCGCCTCGATTCCGGTCCTCGTCACGATCGGCGCGATCCTGCTCATCGTCGGCTTGATCCTGAACTTCATCCCGATCGGCGGGACTCGTCGCCGCTACTACTGACCAGCCTGACTCTCGCGGTGAGCGGCCCCCTGTCGGGGCCGCTTTCGCGCGTCAGGTGCCGGGTTCGGTCACGAAGTCGATGAGCCGCTCGACGCTCTGCAGGAGCGGCACCTCCAGATCGGTGTAGCTGCAGACCGCGGCGAGCACCCGCTGCCAGCCCTGCCACGGCTCACCCCAGCCGAGCGCGGCACAGACCCCCTGCTTCCAAGGCGTCCCGTGGGGAACGACCGGCCAGGCAGGGATCCCCACCGCCGCCGGCTTCACCGCCTGCCACACATCGACGTAGGGATGGCCGGTGACCAGGACATGCGGGTTGGTGACTCCCGCGACGACCCGGCTCTCCTTGCTCCCGGCCACGAGATGGTCGACAAGCACGCCGAGGCGGCGCCCGGCTGTAGGAGCGAACGTACGGACGAGCGAGGCGAGGTCGTCGACGCCGTCGAGCGGCTCGACCACGACCCCCTCGACCCGCAGGTCGTGGCCCCACACCCGCTCGACGAGCTCAGCGTCGTGCTTGCCCTCGACCCAGATGCGACTTCCTCTGGCCACCCGGGCGGTCAACCCCTGCACCGCGACCGACCCCGATGCCGTACGACGGGACGCGACCGGGACCGGCCCGGTCGGCCTGACAAGGGTCACCGGCGCGCCGTCGAGCAGGAAGACACCGAGCGGGAACACCCGCACCTTGCCGCGGCTGTCCTCAAGGCTCACCCGCTCCTTGTCGCACTCGACAACCGCGCCGCACCAGCCGGACAAGACCTCCTCGACCACGAGGCCGCGGTCGGCGGGAACCACCGGCGGCGGTACCCGCTTGGGTTGGGCCAGGTCGATCCCGTCGTAGCTGCGCACCCCGCGACGCTAGGCGCTGTCGCGTCCGGAGCGGCGCACCGACACGGGTTAGCGTCCGGCCATGACGAACGCACCGAAGTCGGCCGAGCACGCCCGGCTTGCCGAGGCCGACGACGACGGTCAACCCTGGCGCCTCTGGGGGCCGTACGTCGCCGAGCGGGCCTGGGGCACCGTCCGCGAGGACTACTCCGCCGGCGGTGACGCCTGGGGCTACCTGACCCACGAGGATGCGCGCAGTACGGCGTACCGGTGGAACGAGGACGGGCTGGCTGGGATCTGCGACGAACAGCAGCGACTGTGCCTGACCTGGTCGTTCTGGAACGGCGTCGACCCGGTGCTCAAGGAGCGCATCTTCGGGCTGACCAACGCCGAAGGCAACCACGGCGAGGACGCCAAGGAGCAATGGTTCTACGTCGACGCGACGCCGACCTCCTCCTACCTGTCGTGGCGCTATCGCTACCCCACGACCCCCTTCCCGTACGCCGAACTGCGGGCCTCCCGCTCCCGCGACGAACCCGAGCTGGAGCTGGCCGACACGGGCGCACTGGACGGCTGCTGGGAGCTCGGGCTCGAGCTCGCCAAGGACGGGCCCGAGTCGATGGTGCTGCGGCTGTCGGCGACCAACACCAGCGAGGTGGAGCAGGTGCTGCACGTGCTGCCGACCCTGGTCTTCCGCAACACCTGGACTTGGCATCCCGGCCGGCCGGTGCCCGAGATCAGCTGGCGGGACGGGCTTCTTGCCACTCATCCGACGCTCGGCGAGATGATCCTCAGCGGTCCCGGTGAGCCGCTGTTCTGCAGCAACGAGACCAACACCCTGCTGCGCTACGGGACGCCCGGACCGGCCTACCCAAAGGACGGGATCGGCGACCACGTCGTACACGGCGCGGCGTCGGTGGACCCGGCGCGGACCGGCACGAAGGCGGCGCTGCACGAGGTGCTGCGGGCCGGCCCGGGTGAGACGGCAACGATGGTGGTGCGGCTGGCCCGGCCGGGGGTTGACCCCTCGTTGTCTTTCCTCGAGACGCGGCGGGACGAGGCCGACGCGTTCTACGCCGCTTTGGGCGATGTCCCCGCGGACCGCGCGCCGGTGCTGCGGCAGGCGCTGGCCGGGATGCTCTGGGGCAAATGCTTCTACCGATATGACGTGAACCGCTGGCTGGACGGCGATGTCGGTCAACCGCCGCCCCCGGCGGCGCGCCGGTCGGGGCGCAACGCGGGCTGGCGGCACGTCGATTGCCGTGACGTGATGAGCATGCCGGACCCGTGGGAGTACCCGTGGTTCGCCTCGTGGGACCTCGCGTTCCACACCGTCGCCCTCGCCCACGTCGACCCGGAGTTCGCGAAAGCCCAGCTGCTCCTGCTGTGCCGGGAGTGGTTCATGCACCCGAACGGGCAGCTGCCGGCGTACGAGTGGGACTTCGGCGACGTCAACCCACCGGTGCACGCCTGGGCTGCGCTTGAGGTGTTTCACCTCTCGGGCGGCACCGACCACGACTTTCTCGAGCGGGTGTTCCACAAGCTGCTCTTGAACTTCACCTGGTGGGTCAACCGCCAGGACGACGAGGGCAACGACCTGTTCGCCGGGGGATTTCTCGGTCTCGACAACGTCGGGCCGTTCGACCGCAGCCACGCCCCGGCATGGATCGGGCATCTCGAACAGGCCGACGGCACGGCCTGGATGGCGATGTACTGCCTGGACCTGCTGCAGATCGCGCTGGTGCTGGCCCGGGACGACCGCACCTACGAAGACGTTGCCACCAAGTTCTTCGAGCACTTCACCAGGATCGCCACCGCGGTCGTGCGGCTCGGCCTGTGGGACGAGCAGGACGGCTTCGTCTACGACCAGCTGCACGCCCCCGACGGCAGCCGCCGGCCGATGCGGGTACGCAGCGTGGTCGGGCTCATCGTGCTCGCTGCCCTACGAGTGGTGGATCACGCGACACTTACAGCCCTGCCGGACTTCTCAGCCCGGCTGCACCGCTTTCTGCAGGTCCGGCCGGAGTACGCCGCGGTCGCCGGCGAGGCCTGCCTGGACCCCGGCGCGCCACACGATCATGTGCTGTCGGTGCTGACCGAACCGCAGGTGGCCCGGGTGTTGGAAGCGGTGTTCGACAGCGGCGAGTTCCTGTCACCCCACGGGCTCCGCTCGTTGTCACGCCGACACCTCGACGCGCCGTACGACGCGGGCGTGGGCCTGCCGCCCGTCGCCTACGAGCCGGGGCCGTCCC
>JAYTOZ010000361.1:0-7145 GCA_043747515.1 Frankiales bacterium
AGCCGGTCCAGGTTGGCAGCGACGGCCGCTGGCAACCGGACTCCACCCGCGCCAAGGTTGGCTGCGCAACGCCCGCGCGCCAGGCGGCCATCGGTCGGGTGAGGCCGGCCGCGCGGCGGGCCTGGCTGAGCAGCGCTGCCGCGGTCACTCGACCACGATCACTGAGTTCGCTGTCAGCCCTCGGCGAGCACGTCGTCGGCGTCAACAATCGTGTACGGGTAGCCCTGCTCGGCCAGGAAGCGCTGCCGGTGCGCGGCGTACTCCTGGTCGACGGTGTCGCGGCTGATCACCGTGTAGAAGTGCGCGCTGCGGCCGTCGGCCTTGGGACGAAGGACCCGGCCGAGCCGCTGGGCCTCCTCCTGCCGGGAGCCGAACGTGCCGGACACCTGGATGGCGATCGCCGCCTCCGGCAGGTCGATCGAGAAGTTGGCGACTTTGCTGACGACAAGCCCGGGGATCTCACGTCGGCGAAACAGGTCGTAGAGGCGCTCCCGTTCGGCATTCTTGGTGGAGCCCTGGATGATCGGCATGTCGAGCGCCGCGCCGAGTTCCTCGAGCTGGTCGAGGTAGGCGCCGATGACGAGTACCTGGTCGCCGGTGTGCCGCTCAACCAACTTGCGGATCACCGCGATTTTGGTGTGCGCCGTGGCGCCGATCCGGTAGCGCTCCTCGGGCTCGGCTGAGGCGTAGGTCAGCCGCTCGGCATCGGTCATCGTGACCCGTACCTCGGTGCAGTCGGCCGGCGCGATGTAGCCCTGCGCCTCAATGTCCTTCCACGGCGCGTCGTAGCGCTTTGGCCCGATCAGGCTGAAGACGTCGTCCTCGCGGCCGTCCTCGCGGACCAGCGTCGCGGTGAGCCCGAGCCGCCGCCGGGACTGCAGATCGGCGGTCATCCGGAACACCGGCGCGGGCAGCAGGTGCACCTCGTCGTAGACGACCAGGCCCCAGTCGCGGGCGCCGAACAACTCGAGGTGGACGTATTCGCCCTTGCGACGCGTCGTCATGATCTGATATGTCGCGATGGTCACCGGCTTGATTTCCTTCTTTTCACCGGAGTACTCACCGATCTCGTCCTCGGTCAGCGAGGTGCGCTTGAGCAGTTCGCTCTTCCACTGCCGGCCGCTGACGGTGTTGGTGACCAGAATCAGCGTGGTCGCGCCGGCCCGGGCCATCGCCGCCGCGCCGACGATCGTCTTGCCGGCGCCGCACGGCAGGACGACCACGCCCGAGCCACCGTGCCAGAAGCCATCGACCGCCATCTGCTGGTAGTCGCGCAGGTCCCAGCCGTCGAGCTTCATCGAGATCGGGTGCGCCTCGCCGTCGACGTAGCCGGCGAGATCCTCGGCCGGCCAACCGACCTTGAGCAGCGCCTGCTTGAGCCGACCGCGCTCGGACGGGTGCACGATCACCGTCTCGGGGTCCAGCCGCAGGCCGACCATCGGCGCGACCTTCTTGCTGCGGACGACCTCCTCCAGCACGGCCCGGTCGGTCGTGCGCAGGACCAGTCCGTGGATCGGGTCCAGCTCGAGTCGGAGCCGGCCGTAGCGATCCATTGTGTCCGCGACGTCGACCAGGAGCGCATGCGGTACGGCGTACCGGCTGAAGCGCACCAGGGCATCGACCACCTGCTCGGCGTCGTGCCCCGCGGCGCGGGCGTTCCACAGCCCGAGCGGGGTGAGCCGGTAGGTGTGCACGTGCTCCGGTGAACGCTCGAGCTCGGCGAACGGCGCGATCGCCTGCCGGCATTCACCGGATAACGGATGGTCGATTTCCAGGAGCAGGGTCTTGTCGCTCTGCACGATCAGGGGTCCGTCTGTCATCGTGCTTCCTCAACGCTCATGGGCTCAGTCACCTTCCACGTCGGCGACGCCGGTGATTCGGTGGATCGAGAAGGTGCGGTCCTCCTGGCGCAGATGGTCGTACGCCGCGACGTAGCCACCCTCGACCGACCGTGGTTCGACCACCCGGCTGGTCGAGCGGCCCTGCGCGTCGACGTAGCCGAGCCAGACCTGCTGGCCGCTCCGGGCCGCCTGCTGCAGGAAGGCCAGCGTGTCGACGGTCGTCGACCGGGTGGTGGTCACTGGTGCCCGGCGGGCGGCGCGGGCGGCCAGATCACCTGCCCGCAGGGCGATGACACCCAGCCGGGCTGACTCGTTGCTGATGGCCGGCGGCTCGCCGTGCCGACCGGGTCGTTGCCGGACCGGCGTACGCCGGGCCTCGGGCCGGGCCAGCAGCAGCGCGCCGTCCGGGGCTTCGGCGGCCGGCGCATGGCCCAGTGCCCGCAGCACCTCGAGCACCTGGTTGACCGGTGCCTGGCTGGCCAGGACGGTGGGGGCGAGCCGGCGCAACCGCAGCCCCTCGGCCTTCTTGGTGGCGAGCACCTCGGTGATCAGGGCCTCGTCGTCGCACCTCAGGTAGGAGGTGGCCACGCCGACCCGCAGCCGGCCGTGCCGCCGGGCGACATCGTCGATGAGGTAGGTCAGCCCCTGCGGCACCGGGGTCCGCGACCGGGTCCGGAACAGCTCCTGCAGATCGCCGGCGCTGCGGCCGAGGTCGAGCGCGCGGCGGACGGTCTGCTCGGTGACCCGGTAGACGGTGGCCCCACCGGTCGACTCGACGTCGGCGACGGCCGCCAGCTCGCGGGCGAGGTCGCGTTCGAGCGGTCCCGGCGCGATCACGGTGAGGTCGGGTTGCACCAGGACGTGGTCGAGCGGCGCGGGCAGCAGGGCCGCGAGTTGCCGGGCCGCCAACCGATCCTCACCGGCCAGCAGCGAGCGCGCGAACGCGGACGGGCCACCGCGGCCGGTCACCCCCAGCGTCTCGGCCTCCTCGAGGGTCCAGCCGGTCAGCAGGTCGCGGAGCCGGCCACCGCGGCGGGGAGCCCGCCAGGTCAGCAGGGCCGCGACCGACTCGCGGGTGGGCGCCTTGCCGGGCGGCGCCTCGATCAACAGCTCGAGGACCCGGCGCCGGTCGGTCGGTGCGGACGGCCGTTCGAGCTCTGGCCCGAGGGCGGCCAACGCCTTGTCCCGGTCGTCACGCTCGCCCACCAGGGCAGGCAAGCGGGTCAGCTGCAACCAGGTCCGGGCCAGCACCACCCAGCGGTCCTCGGTTGGTCGTGCGAGCCAGTTGTCGAAGCCCGGCGTGGGGACCCACGACGGATCGACGCTGGGGGTCTGGTCGAGCAGGCCGGCCGCGTGGGCGAGCTCGACGAGCAGCCCCGTCGTGCGCTCGGTGACGTCGAGGTCCTTGGCGGTCCGCCGCAGGTCGCGGACGCCGAGGCCGCCTGAGCGCAGGACCGGCGGTGGCAGCTCGGCCCATGATTCGAGCAGCGCCTCGACCCTGCTGACCACGTCGGCTGCGGTGAGGCCGGCCGCCCGGTCGACGGCCCCCGCCCCGGGCGCCGCGGCGTCCAGCGGGGGGCCGGTCGGCCTGAGCTCGCCCAGTGGTGCGGCGCCGCGCAGGGCGATGCCGATTTCGCGGGGCAGCTCGACGGTGCCGTTGTCGATGGCGACGAGCAGGCCGTGCCCGAGCAGCCAGCGGATCGGGTTGTCGAGCTCGTCGTCGGTCACCGGTCGCAGCGCGTCCCGGACCTCGCCGAACGGCGGACCGGCCGACAGCGAGCTCAAGACCGCTCGCGCGGCTGGGCTTGCCGTCTCGAGCAGCTGCTGCAGGCGGGCCGGGTCGGTGAGGACGTCGAGCACCTGCGCCAACCCGCCCGGCGCGCCGAGCCGGGCCGCGACGGGTGCCAGCTGGGCGTCGCGATGCCGGCCGAGGCAGGCCGCCAGCGGTCGCCCCAGCCCGGCTGCGCTGCCCGACACGACGTCGCGGACCGGCCCGACGACGTGCAGTGCGTCGTCGTCGCCCCAGACGAGGGCCAACCCGACGAGCTGGTCAAGGGCGCGGCGGACCTGGGCCGGCTTGGCCGACGGGCCGACCAGGGCCTGGAGCCCGGCGTAGGACGTGGGGCCGTCGGTGAGGCAGAGCGCGTCGAGGATCGAGAGCACGAAGGCGTCGAGCTGCTCGAGCGCCCGGAGCACCGACAGCCGGACCGCGGCGCGGGCGGCAAGCACGCCGAGGTCGGGTGGGACGGGCACCGCGAGGTCCGGCCGGGTCTGCAGGAGGTCGGCCAACCGGGCGTCCGGCCAGGCGCGCAGGGCGTCCGCGAGGCTGCGGGGCACGGCGCGGTCCATCCGGACAAGGCTAGTCGCCGGTGTCCGCGGGCGCGGCCTGGGACGGCTGGGCCGATGACTGCCGACAATGACCTCGTGACCAGCGAAGGTGTGGATGAGGGGAGTGCCGCCTCGACTACTGGCGGCACCGTTCCCGCTGTGGTCGTGGGCTGTCCACCGCACGGGTCGCCGGCGCAGGAGACCGATCCGCCGCCGCCGCCGCTCGACGACGGGCCGGCCGGCGATGGTTGCCCCGGGCAGGAGCTCAGGGGAGGGCTGAGCTCCTGAGCGGCCACAGTCGTTGCGTGACGCCGCCGCGCCGACGCCGATGAACTGGTTGACGAACTGGTCGAGCAGGGCGCCGACGTCGAACGACGAGACATTCGTGATCGTCAGCGTCGCCGACAGCGTCTTGTCACTGACGTCGGTCAGCGCATCGCCGTTGGGGACGAGGCCCGCCGGCAACCCGCGGGTCACCGCGTCGCTGTGCAGCACGCCAAGGACCGCGGTGAGGGCCTGCTCGGCCTTGATGTCGATCGAGACGTTGCGGGTGTCGCCCGTCGCGCCAAGGTCCGTCAGCCCGATGTTGTGCGTGATCGCCCCTGGAGGTCCTTGCCGAGTTTGGCGTCACCTCGGGTCTTGGCCGGGTCGGGTGGTGCGCCCCCGCCTGCCTCGGCGAGCTTCTGCAACTGCTCCACGTCGTTCGCGATCGGCACCCTCAGCCACGTGCCGGCCCTGAGGTCGTCGGCGCCCTGCTCGAGCTGCGGCGGGACGCTGTTGAAGAACTCGCCCACCTGCGCGCCCGCTTCCGGACCGCCGAGCGCGGCGGCCCTTCTCACCGCTGCGATATCGCAGGCGGTGCGAGGACCCCGTCGACGAGCCGGATCTCGACCAGCTTGCCGCCGAGGGCGTTGACGGTGAGGTCGAAATTGCTCTGCCTGACCTGCTGGTCCAACGGCTGGTCGGCCGCACCCCTGGCGGACAGGGTCCCGCCCCCGTTGGCGCTCACCGTGAAGCTGATCGTCGCGCTGATCAGCGCCACGGCCTGGGCTGCGGTGGTGATGCTGTCGCCCGACAGGGCCGCCTTGGCGAGTTTGCCGTCGGGGTAGCGCAAGCCCAGCGTGACGGACAGCGATTTCGCGGCCTTCAACAAAGATTTAGGGTGCGTGTTGTCAGCCCGCAGACTGCCGGCGGCGCCGCACCCGGCTACGGGGATCGAGCCGCTGACAACGAGGGCGAGCAGGGTCGTCATCGGGCGCTTCACGGTGTTGCTCCGGGAACCGGGGCGCTCCCGCTGGGTCGCTCAGGCCATCAGGTGAGGGGCTTCGTATGGGGTCGGGGACCCCCATCACAGCTGATCCGGCTGCGGTGACCTTCGTCTGGACAAGATGTCGGACGTGCGGGTTAGCGTCGTCTTGGCAGGAGGCAGCCGCCTCTTGACCGACCCCCGGGAGCTCGCGATGACACCGACCGACGCCTTCGTCCTGGCCGACCGTGCCCTCGACAGCGTGGTGCAGCAGGTGCGCGACGACCAGTGGGACACCGTCATGCCCGCCTCCTTCGCGCGCCCGGGGACTCACGACCAGCCGGTGAGCCTGCGACAGGTGCTGGGCCATCACGCCTACGACGAAGCGTGGATGCCCGACATGCTCGCCGGCCACACAATGGATCAGGTCGGCCCGACGGCCTACGACGGCGACCTGCTCGGCGACGACCCGCGCGCCGCCTTCCACGCATTGGTCGAACGGGGCGTGGCCGCAGCCCAGGAGCTGACCGACCTCGACCGCGTCCTGCACTTTTCCTACGGCGACTTCGCGGCCCGCGAGGGACTGTGGCACGTCATCTCGTTCCGGGGCCTGCGCGCCGTCGACTTGGCCCGAGTGATCGGGGTCGACGAGACGCTCGATCCCGATCTCGTGCTGGTCATGTGGGATGAGTTTGCTCCCCAGGCCGAGGCGTGGCGGGCCATGGGGGTGTTCGGCCCCGCCGTGCAGGTCGCGCCCGACGCCCGGTTGCAGGAGCGGCTGTTGGGGCTGACCGGCCGCGAACCGCGGCCTGACCGTTGACCGGCTGCGCAACCCGAGGTGTCGGCCATCCCGGTGTCGGTCAGAGCGGTCGCACCGCCGCGTGGACGGGCGGCTCCGCCTGGTCGGGTAGGTCGTCAAGGCGGGCGAGCGCGCGAGTTGATCGCGGCAGCAGTGCCAGTGCCATCGCCGCTGCGCCCACCAGGCCACCAATCATCAGCAGCCGACGTTCGCCGACCAGGGCGCCGAGCGGGCCGGCCAGCAGGTAGCCGAGCGGAAGCAGCGCCAGCGAGCCCATCCAGTCCCAGGCCGACACCCTGGACAGCAGGTGCGGCGGGATGCGCTGCGCGAGCGCGGTTTCCCACCACACGATGAACAGCCCGATGCCGAGCCCGGCGGCAGACATCGTGGGGTAGAGGACCGGGAGCGGGGCGCCGATGGCGAATACCGACAGGCTCAGCGGCCACGGGACCGCGGCGAGCAGGGCGGCGCGCATCGGCCGCTTCGGGCGCCAGCGCGAGCCGACGAGCGCGCCAGTCACGGTGCCGACCCCCCAGGCCGCGCTGGCAAACCCGTAGACCGCGGAGGTCCCATAGGCATCCTGCGCGAGCGTGGCGCCGAGCACGAAGAATGGCGCCAGGGCAACGAGCAGCGCCACCGAGAAGGCCAGGACGGTCGCCCACACCCAGGCCCGCTCACGGACGGCGACCCAGCCCGCGCGCAGGTCCTGCAGCACGCTGGCCGGTGGGGCCGGCTCGCCCCGCTCGCGCGGCCGCAACCGGAGGAGCAACAGCGCCGAGACCACAAAGCTCAGCGCGTCGAGGGCGAACGCCGCGGAGGCCCCGGCGCCGAGCACCAACGCAGTCGCCAGTGCCGGGCTCACCACCACGGAGATCTCCGCGGACACGCCCGACAGGGCCTGGGCGTCCTGGATGCGGTCCTCGTCGACGGT
>JAYTOZ010000362.1:0-7488 GCA_043747515.1 Frankiales bacterium
GCCGGCCCTACGCCTCGGTGGTCGGCCCGGGGCCCGAACCGCGGCCACGTCCGCCCCGGCGCCGACGACGTTTGGCCGGGTCACCCTCGCCCTCGCCGGCTTCGCTCGGCTGGACCGGGGCGGTCCCCGGCGCGGCGGGCGTGGCCGCGCCGCCGCCGCGGGTGCGCCGGCGACTGTCCCCGGTGCGCTTGGGCAGGACCGGTGCGTCGTCGTCACTGGCCGCGGGGCCGGCGTCCCGGGCACCGTCTCGGGAGCGGATCGGCCGGCCGGCGTCCCGACCGGCATCGCGCCCGCCATCGCGGCCACCCCGGGCCGGCGCCTTGGTGCGGCGACCGGTCTCGCCGAGGTCTTCGACGGTCTCGGAGTCCAAGCCGGACCTGGTCCGGTTGGCCCTCGGCAGCGTGCCCTTGGTGCCACTCGGGATGAGCAGGTCGGCGAACAGATGCTTGGAGGAGGAGTAGGTCTCGACCGGCTCCGGGAACGGCAGGTCGAGCGCCTTGTTGATCAGGCCCCACTTCGGCATGTCGTCCCAGTCGACGAAGGTCACAGCCACACCCTTGGCGCCGGCCCGGCCGGTCCGCCCGATCCGGTGCAGGAAGGTCCGCTCGTCGTCGGGGCACTGGTAGTTGATGACGTGCGTGACGTCTTGGACGTCGATGCCGCGGGCTGCCACATCGGTGGCGACCAGAACGTCGATCTTGCCGCTGCGAAAGGCTCGCAAGGCCTGCTCGCGGGCCCCCTGGCCCAGGTCACCGTGCACCGCCGCCGCGGCGAAGCCTCGGTCGAGCATGTCGGCGGCCACCTTGTCGCAGGTGCGCTTGGTGCGGCAGAAGACCATCGTCAGGCCCCGGTCCTGGGCCTGCAGGATGCGCGCGAGCACCTCGCCCTTGTCCATCGAGTGCGCCCGGTAGACGAAGATCTTGGTGTCGGGGACGGTGCGGTTCTCGTCCGGCTCCTCGGCCCGGATGTGCGTCGGCTGGCGCATGAAGCGCCGCGCCAGCGCGACCACCGGACCGGGCATGGTGGCCGAGAACAGCATGGTCTGCCGCTCGTCCGGGGTGAGGGCAAGGATGCGTTCGACGTCCGGCAGGAACCCTAGGTCGAGCATCTCGTCGGCCTCGTCGAGCACCAGCACGTCGACCTGGCCGAGGTTCAGCAGATGCTGCCGGGCCAGGTCGAGCAGCCGCCCCGGCGTACCGACGACGACGTCGACCCCGCGTTTGAGCGCCTCGACCTGCGGCTCGAAGGCGCGGCCGCCGTAGATACTCTGCACCCGGATGTCGCGGGTGCGGCCGGCGATCTCGAGGTCGCTCGCCACCTGCACGCACAGCTCGCGGGTCGGGACGACGATCAGCGCCTGCGGCGTGCCGTTGCCACCCTCGGCCCGGCTCTTGACCCGCTGCAGCAGCGGGATCCCGAAGCCGAGTGTCTTGCCGGTGCCGGTGCGGGCCTGGCCGATCAGGTCGTGCCCGGCGAGCGCGATCGGCAGGGTCATCGTCTGGATGGCGAACGGTGTGGTGATGCCGACCGCGGCGAGGGCAGCCACCGTCTCGGGGCGGGCACCGATGGCGGCGAAACCGTTGGGCTGGTCGGTGCGTTGGGCGTCGATCGGCCCGGCGTCGGTCTGGTCGGTGGTCAGGGGAGTGCCTCTCGCTCTTCGCGCTGACCACAGCAGGAGCGGGCTCGCAGCGGTCGCGGTCCCTGGCGGGAGGGCGTCCGGCGCGCCGCGGGAGGGGCGGTCCGCGCACACGTACGGAGCGGCGTCTACCGCCCCGTCGCATTGGATCCTACCGGTCGGGAGCGCCCCTAGGCTGCAGGACATGACCGCCCATCTCGACGTCGCGACCGTCGACCTGCTCGGTGTCCTCGCCTATGGCGAACTGACGGCCTTCGAGCGGCTTGCGAGCGACGCCCAGTTAGCGCCCTCGGTGGCCGACAAGGTGGCGCTTGCAACCATGGCCGCAGCCGAGTTCGGTCACTTCAAACAGCTCAGAGATCATCTCAACGACGCCGGGGTCGACGCCGAGTCCGCGATGCTGCCGTTCATCGCGACCTTCGATGCCTTCCACGACTCGACCACGCCGAGCGATTGGCTCGAAGGCTTGATCAAGGCCTACGTGGGGGACGGGCTGGCCACCGACTTCTACCGGGAGGTCTCGGCCTACATCACCGACGCCGACACGCGCGCCCTCGTGCTGGAGGTGCTCAGCGATGCCGGGCAGGCGTCGTTCGTCGTCGCCCGGGTCAACGAGGCGATCGCGGCCGAGCCGTCGGTCGCCGGCCGACTCGCGCTGTGGGCCCGCCGGCTGGTCGGGGAGGCGCTCATTCAGGCCCAGCAGGTCGCCGTCGAGCGCGACGCCCTGCTCGGCCTACTCGTCGGCAGCGGTGACCTGGCCGGCATCACCCGGCTGCTCACCAAGCTGACCGACAGCCACACCGAACGGATGGCAACGCTCGGCCTGAGCTCGTAGCGGGCCAACGGCCCGGCGGGCGCCTGCCGGCTACATCGCGCCGAAGCCGACCCGGCGCTGCTCGCTCTCGGCGATCTCGACGTAGGCGAGCTTGTCGGCCGGGACGAGCACCCGACGGCCTTTCTCGTCGACCAGGGACAGGACCCCGAGGTCGGCTCGGAGCGCCTCGGACACCGCCTTGACGATGTCGTCGGAGCTCTGCGCGCTCTCCAGTACGAGCTCGCGCGGGGCGTGCTGCACGCCGATCTTGACCTCCACCGAGGACCTCCGAGTCGTGTTGCTGAGCGGGCCCCCGAGGCTAGCTGCCGGGTCGGCGCACCGGCCCGTCGTACGCCGAAGGCAGAACGTGCAGGCGTCAGGAGGTGAGCGGTAAGCCGGCGATGCCGCGCCAGGACAGGCCGATCAGCAACTCGACGGCCCGCTCCTTGGGCACGCTGCCCTCGGCGGCGAGCCACCACCGCGCGCCGACCTCGGCCATGCCGGTGAGGCCGACCGCGAGCAGCTGCGCGTCCTTGGGCCCGAACCCGGTGTCGTGGGCGATCGCCTCGGCGATGGCCTCGACGCAGTCCATCGTCATCTGTTCGACCCGACGGCGTACGGCGGGGTCGTTGCGCAGGTCGCTCTCGAAGACCAGCCGGAAGGCCTCGCCGTCGCCGTCGACGAAGTCGAAGTAGGCGGCGACGCTGGCCGCCACCCGGAGCCGGTTGTCCGCCGTCGAGGCGAGCGCAGCGCGGACCTTGCCGGTCAGGTCATCGGCATGCTCGTCGAGCAGCGCCAGGTAGAGCTCCAGCTTGCTCGGGAAGTGCTGGTAGAGCACCGGTTTGCTCACCCCGGCCCGCTCGGCGATGTCGTCCATGGCCGCCGCGTGGTAGCCGTGCGCGACAAAAACCTCCTGCGCCGCCCCGAGCAGCTGCTTGCGCCTGGCCGGCCGCGGCAGCCGGGTGCCCTTTCCGGGCGTGGGCACCGAGGTCACCCACCCGACCTTGCCACATCGCCCCCGGGATTCAGGCGTCCTGGCCGGACAGCTCCCGGGAACCGTGCCTGGTACGCCGCGCGTCGGGCACCCGGTCGGGGTTGCGTCGCAAGTACTCCTGCTCGAGGGCCTGCATCCGCTCGGTATGGAAGGCGAGGGCGTCCTCGCTGCCGTGCAGGAACGTGTCGTTGCGGGTCTCGTGCAGGTGCAGCAACTCGCGGTCGAGCGCCTCGTCGGTGAGCTGGTGGGCGGGGACGCCGGTCACAGCAATTCCAGCTTCATGGTGCCTCCAGGTCGCGGTGATGGCTGCTAAGCCAACACCCCGGTGGCCGGTCCGTCGAGGGTTCAGGTCGCGAGCAACGGCGAGAACAGGTCCCCGTCGGCAGCGACCCGGGCCAGCACGTCGTCGCTGCTGAAGACCAGGTCGTCGGCGGCCCGGCACGTCTCGACCTCGGCCCAGGTGACAGGGGTCGACACGGTCGGCGACGACTTCGCCCGCAGCGAGTAGACGCTGACCGTCGTCTTGGCTGCGCTGTTCTGCGACCAGTCGACGAGCACCTTGCCCCGGCGCAGGTCCTTGGCCATCCGGTGCACCACCAGGTCCGGGCGCTCCTGCTCCAGTTGCTGCGCGAGGTGCTTGGCGTAACTCGAGGTGTCGGTCACCGGCGCGTGGGCGTAGAGCTGCAGGCCCTTGCTGCCGCTGGTCTTGGCGAGCGGCGCCAGACCTGCCGCCTCGAGCAGCGGTCGCAGGAGCTGAGCCACCCGGCAGCACTCGACGATGCTCGTCCCCGGTCCGGGGTCGAGGTCAAACACCACGAGATCAGGAACCTGGCCACCGATCCGCCACATCGGCGTGTGCAACTCGAGCGTCGCGAGGTTGGCGACCCAGACCAGCGCGGCGAGGGAATCGACGACCGCGTAGTCGATCGTCTCGCGGGCCTTGGTGGAGCCGGGGCTCGCCAGGCGCTCGGTCCGCAGCCAGTCCGGCCGGTGCGACGGGGCGTTCTTCTCGAAGAACGAATGACCCTGGACCCCGTTCGGCCAGCGTTTGAGGGTCAGCGGCCGGTCGGCCAGGTGCGGCAGCAGCACCGGCGCGATCCGCGTGTAGTAGTCGAGCACCTGGCCCTTGGTGAATCCGTCCGGGTACAGCACCTTGTCGAGATTGGACAGCGACAGCTGCCGCCCCTCGACGTCCACGGCAATCCGCTCGCTCACGGCTCCCTCTCGATCAGCGCAGAGTCCAAGTCGTCCCGCAGCCCCTTGTACGACGGGTGCCGCAGCCTGCCCCGGCTCGTCCAGGCGGTGAAGTCGACGTCGCAGACGAGCACCGGCTCGACCCAGTGGGCGACGCGGGCATGCTCGGGTGGCACCGCCCCGTCGTACGCCGGGGCAGTGCGACCCAACGGGGCCAGCCGCTCGGCCAGCAGGCGCAGCGCCGCGGCGTCGAAGCCGGTGCCGACATGCCCGGCGTACAGCAGGCCGCCCTTGCCGTGGACGCCCAGCAGCAGCGAACCGATCGCGCCGGCGCGGCCTCGCTCACCGGGCTTCCAGCCGCAGATGACCGCGGACTGCCGACGCACGTGCTTGACCTTGATCCAGGCCTCGGAGCGCTTCCCCGGCAGATAGCGGCTGTCCCGGCGTTTGGCCACGACCCCCTCCAGGCCCTGCGCGCGGGTCGAGGCGAACAGCTCGGTCCCGGCGCCGAGGAACGCCGGTGGCACCTCGAGGTCGAGCTGTTCGAGCGCCGAACGTCGCTCGTCGTAGGTCGAACCCAGCAGCGAGGTGCCTGCCAGGTGCAGCAGGTCGAACGGCAGGAAGGTGACCGGTGCGGCGGCCAGCAGTGCCGGCGAGGGGCCCCGCACGTGCATCCTGGACTGCAGGAGCCCGAAGTCCGGCCGGCCACCTGCGTCGAGCGCGACGAGCTCGCCGTCGAGCAGCACCCCGGCCGGGAGCCCGTGCAGCTCCGGGTAGCCGGCGGTGATGTCGTTGCCGGTCCGGCTCGTCGCCGTCACCACCCCGCCCTCGACCGCGACGAGTGCCCGGACGCCGTCCCACTTCACCTCTTGCGCCCAGCCGTCGGCGGCTGGCAGCGGGCCTGTCGTGGCGAGCATCGGCAGCAGTCCGCGGGGCAGCACGACAACACCCTGCCCGCTACGGGCGGGTTCAGCCGGCCCGTCCCGGCGTACGGTCTGGACGGGGCGGCGGCGATCGAGGGGCTGAAGGAGCGAAGTGAGGCCGATCTGGAAGGGCGCGATCAGCTTCGGGCTGGTGACGATCCCGGTGAAGCTCTACAGCGCCACCGAGGAGAAGGACGTCACCTTCCATCAGGTCCGCCGCTCGGACGGCAGCCGGATCAAGTACAAGCGGGTTGCTGCGGTGGACGGCGAGGAGGTCGCATACGGCGATATCGCGAAGGGCTACGAGCTACCGACCGGCGAAACCGTCGTGCTGACCGACGACGACTTCAAGGACCTGCCCCTGACGACGAGCCGGGCGATCGACGTGCTCGAGTTCGTCCCGCTGGAGCAGGTCGATCCGATCTACTTCGCCAAGAGCTACTACGTCGAGCCGGACAAGGCGGGCGTCAAGCCCTACGTCCTGCTCCGGGACGCGCTGGAGCGGTCCGGCCAGGTCGCGGTCGTCAAGGTCGCGCTGCGCAGCCGCGAGTCGCTCGCCACCTTGCGGGTCAGGGGCGGCGTGTTCGTGCTCGAGACGATGCTGTGGCCCGATGAGGTCCGCGCACCGGAGTTCGACTTCCTGTCCGAGCAGGTCGAGGTCCGGCCGCAGGAGCTGGCGATGGCCGGCAGCCTGATCGAGACGTTGACCGGCGACTTCGACCCGGGCCGCTACAAAGATTCCTACCGTGAAGCCCTCCAGGCGGTGATCGACGCCAAGATCGCGGGTCGGGAGGTTGTCCAACCCGACGCCGGCCAGCCCACCAGTGGCACCGTGGTCGACCTGATGGCCGCGCTGCGGGCGAGCGTCGAGGCAGCCAAGGCGGGCCGCGGGCAGGCGGCCGGCGAGGAACCGCCCGCTCGCCGCACCGGCAAGCAGAAGGCCACCGGCACGTCCGGTACGTCGTCCCGTGGCAAGGCTGCAGCGGCCGCCGGGAACGGCGACACGGCCCCGGCCGCCGGCTCCGCGCGCAAGGCGCCGGCCAAGAAGACCGCGCCCCGGCGTACCGCCTGATCCTCAAGGGCGTCGCCGCAGCTGCCGACCCCAAGACCATTGCCCCTGCGTCCTGGAGCCCTGTGATGACTGCTGTCGAGCATCGTGACCTGGTGGCTGCGCTGCGCGCTGTCCCCGGCGTCAGCGACGCGGGGGTCGAGCCGGACGACGAGGGCGGCATGGGGCTGCTCCGGCTCGGGCTCGAGCCGGGGGTCGATGAGGTGGAGGTCGCCAGCACCGTGGGCCGGCTCCTGCGCGAGCAGTTCGGCCTTGGCGTCGACGCCGACCGGGTCCAGGTCGTCGAGGAGTCCGAGCAGGCCCACGCGGAGATTCCGGGCCAGCGCGTCGCCCTGCGACCGGCCATCACCCGGATGCACCTGGTGTCCTCCGGCCTCGAGGTCACCGCCACCGTGTCGCTGTCGTCCGGGGAGCGCATCACGGCGGGGGAGGCCCGCGGGTCGGCCTCGCAGTCGGGTGTGCACCGGGCGGTCGCGAACGCCACCCTGCGGGCGGTGGAGGAGCTCGTCGACGGTCAGGTGCGGTTCGAGCTCGATCACCTTGAGGTGTCGCCGATGGGCAATGAGCGGACCGTGGTTGTGGCCCTCACACTGCTGTCGGCACGCGGCACCGAACGCCTCACGGGCGCTGCGGCCGTTCGGGAGGACGTCCGCCAGGCGGTCATCCGGGCCACCCTCGACGCGCTGAACCGTCGGGTTGAAGTGCTGCTCGGCTGAGCCACCGATACGTTCGCGCGATGACCTCGATGGTGTGTCTGCAAGGCGGCGGCGAGTTTTCACCGGGCTGCCGGACCATGGACGCCGAGCTCGTACGCCGGGCCGGTGGGCGTGTCGTCGTCAGCGCCCTGGCCGGCTCGCC
>JAYTOZ010000363.1:0-2264 GCA_043747515.1 Frankiales bacterium
AGAACGCCCGCTTGGCCGGGTCCATGTCCAGGGCGTTCTCCCAGGCCTCCGGCACCATCATCAGGACGGCGTGCGGCAAGGACCGGCCGGCCATGTGCAACAGCTCCAGCACCTCGTCGAACGATGCGGAGTCCGACGCCCCCGGCGTACAAATCGGGAACAGCGTGGACAGGTCGTCCGGCAGGTCCTGCGGGCCGCGCAGCAGCGCCTCGCGGGCCCGCATCCAGTTGCGGTTGCCGCGGACCGTGTTGATCTCGCCGTTGTGGGCGATGTAGCGGTACGGGTGCGCCAGCGGCCAGCTCGGAAAGGTGTTGGTCGAGAAGCGGCTGTGCACCAGCGCGAGCGCGCTGACGTAACGCTCGTCGGACAGATCCGGGAAGAACGGCTCCAGCTGGCCGGTGGTCAGCATCCCCTTGTACACCACGGTCCGGCTCGACAGACTCGGGAAGTAGGTGCCGGTCTCATGCTCGGCCCGCTTGCGGGTGACGTAGGCACGGCGTTCCAGCGCGTCCGGCGTGAGCTCGGTGCCGGGCGCGGCGGCCAGGAACAGCTGGCGGAACACAGGCATCACCGACGCGGCAGTGCGCCCGACACCGGCCCCCGCCGGGTCGACCGGAAGGTCGCGCCAGCAGAGCACGGCCAGGCCCTCGAGGGCGGCGATCCGCTCAATCGCCAGCTGGGCGTCGACCGCCGCACGGGCGTTGGTCGGCAGGAAGGCGGTGCCCACGACGTAGGCCCCGGCCTCGGGCAGCACTGCCGGCGCGACTGCCCGGTAGAAGGCGTCGGGGAGCTGGGTCAAGATGCCGGCCCCGTCACCCGAGTCGGGCTCGCTGCCGGAGGCGCCACGGTGCTCGAGGTTGCGCAACGCGGTGAGTCCCTGCTGGAGCAGGTCGTGGCTCGGCCGCCCGGCAATGTCGACGATGAAGGCCACACCACACGCGTCGTGCTCGTTGGCCGGGTCGTACAGGCCCTGCGCGGCGGGCGCGGCGCTCGGGGCAGCCGTCTGGGCATGGCGGGTCTCGCTCACGGTGCGGGCCTCTCGTCGGGTGCTCAACTTGTCGTGCTGTGCTGCCCACCCGGGACGTCGCTGGCCCTGCTGCAGATGTCGCCGAGGTTACACGATCCCCGCTGCAACGGCCCCTGGGCGACCCCTTCGGCTGTCCAGAATGACCCCTTCGGGCCATGGTGCGCCGTGCCTGCGAGGTCGAGGCTGGAAAGGTGTCTTTTCTGCCGGTGCCCGCAGCGCTGCGGCTGCGCCCGCCCCGTGGTCGCCGTAACTGGCTGCCGCAGGGCCGGGCCCTTGCCGAACGCGACGTCGCCTGGCGGCACCGGATCGTCTGCGGCTTGCTGGCCGTGCACGTGCCCGTGCTGTTCGTGCTCGGCGCGGTGGCCGGCCGGGGCCGGCTGGCCACCTTCATCGAGCCACTGCCGATCGTGCTGTTGCTCGGGATCGCGATCGGTCCGTTCGGCCGCCGGCCGCGTAGCCTGGCCGCGAGCCTGGGGCTGCTGGGCAGCTCGGCGCTCCTGCAGGACATGTTCGCCGGCCGCAGCGGCGCGGCCTTCCACGTCTTCGTGGCCGTCGCGGTCATCGCCCTCTACCAGGACTGGGCTGCCTACGCGATCGGGGTGACGTTCGTCGCGACGCAGAGCGTGCTGCTGGCCGCGTTCGGCGGTGACACCTGGGGCCAGGCGATCGCGATGTCGCTGTTCGTGGTCGCCGAGTCGGCGGTCCTGGTCGTGTTCTGGCAGGCCAACGAGCAGGCCCGCGAGGGCTCCGAGCGATTGCAGGCTGCGCTGTGGGAGGGCCAGACGAGCGTCCGGGCCCGCCTGGAGGAGACCGAACGCATCCGCACCGACCTGATCGGCACCGTCAGCCACGAGTTCCGCACGCCGCTCACCGGCATCCGGGGTTCGGCCCTGACCCTGCTCAAGCACGGTGACCGACTCGATCCCGCCAGCCGTACCCAGCTGCTGCAGGCGGTGCTGGATCAACAGGAGCGGCTGTCCCGGCTGCTTGAGAACATGCTGACCGCCGCCCGCGCTACCTCGGCCGACCCGAGCGCGGTGGCCGAGGTCGACGCGGTCGCGACCGAGGTGGCGATGCTGGCCGGCTCGAGCCGGCCCGGGGTCCCTGCAGTGTCGGTCGTCGTCGATCCCGGGACGACCGCCCGGATCGACCGGCACGCCCTGCACCAGGTGCTCGCCAACCTCGTCGACAACGCCCAGCAGCACGGCGCCCCGGGCAGCGTGCCGCTGGTGGCCGG
>JAYTOZ010000364.1:0-2656 GCA_043747515.1 Frankiales bacterium
CCGCAGCCGGACGACCACCAGCACGACGCCGGTCAGGGCCACCATGAGCAGCGCCCCCAGCTCGCCTTTGGGCAGCGTCAGCCCACTGCCGGGTTGTCGGGCGCCGAGGTGGGCCACGACGGTCAGCCACCTGGTCGGGAAGAAGGCGAGCCAGGCGATGGCCTGTGCTAACGGCAGGCAGACCGGAGCCAGCAGCGCAGCCGCCACGCCGAGGATGGTCGCCGGAGCCACCGCCGGCACGGCCAGCAGATTGGCGGGCACCGACAACAGCCCGACCGAGCCCGAGATCGCCACGACGACGGGCCCGCAGGCGAGTTGCGCCGCGGCGGGGACGGCGATCGCCTCGGCGAGCCAGCCCGGGAGGTGCTCGCTGAGGCGGGCCCGCCACGGCGGGGCGAGGACCAGCAACCCCGCCGTGGCCAACGTCGACAGGGCGAAGCCTGGCGCTGCGGCCAGCTCAGGTGCGAGCAGCACGAGCGCGAGCACGGCCGCAGACAGTGCCGGCAGCGCATGTCGTCTGCTCCCGGTCGCCAGCGCCACCAGTGCGATGGTGCCCATGGCCGCAGCCCGCAGGACGCTCGGCGAGGGCCGGGCGAGCACGACGAACGCGACGAGCACGATCCCGGCGACCGGGGCACGCCAGCGCAGGCCGATCCCCAGCCACCCGCAGACAACCAGGACCGAGCCGAGGACAACCGCCACATTGGTCCCGCTGACGGCAACGACGTGGGTGAGCCCCACCGTCCGGAAGTCGTCCTGGAGCGCGGGATCGAGCCGGCTCGTATCGCCGTCGACGAGCCCGGGCAGCAGACCCCGCTCGTCCGGGGGCAGCGGGCCCGCGGCGGCCCGGAGCCCGGCCCGCAACCGCCCGGCGAGACGTTGCAGCGCCGAGGCGTGCCCGACCACCGACGGGGCCCCGCGGGTCGACAGCAACGCGGCGACGTCGTCGCCACGGGCCGCCGGCTGCAGCCGACCTTCGCTCCTGACGTGCTGGCTCGGGAGCAGCCCCACCCACCGCTGGTCCGCCGACAGCACCAGGACCGGTTGGCGCAGGCGGACGTCCCGGCCGGCGACCTGGAGGCGCTCGACCCGCAGGTGCGCGACCACCAGCGGCCGGAAGGCCAGGACATCGGCCTTCGGCGGCGCCAGCCTCGGGTCGTCGGTCAGGACACCCTGCACCGCGACGGCAGCGCCCGACCGCGCCGCAACCGCCAGCGGCCCGGTCTCCCGGGCGTGCACGCGGGCCGCCGTCGCGAGGCCTGCGGCTGCCGCGCACGCACAGATCGCCGCGGCCAGGGCTGCGGCGCGGGCCCGCGACCGGACCAGGATCAGCAGACCGATCACGAGCACCGTCACAGCCCCGAGCAGCACGGTGCGCGGGGCCACGAGTCGGGCCTGCCAGGCAACCAGCCAGGCAGCGACCGCCGGGAGGGCCAGCCGCAGATCCAGCGGATCCCGCTCGAGCACCGCGCTCACACCCGGACCCGGGCCTTGAGTTGCTGATACTTGCTCTCGCCGATCCCCGAGACCTGCCGCAACTGGTCGACGCTGGCGAACTTGCCGTGCTCGCTGCGCCAGCTCACGATGCGCTCGGCGAGCACCGGCCCGATGCCCGGGAGATGATCGAGATCGCCGGCTGCCGCGGCGTTGAGGTCGATCGGCGCAGCTCCACTCGCGCCGGTCGCCGCGCTCGGCCCGATTCCAGGCACGGCGCCCGGCGGAGCATCGACCCCGATCAGGACCTGCTCGCCGTCGATGAGTTTGCGGGCCAGGTTGACGAGCCCGGCCGAGGCACCGGGCGCCACGCCGCCGGCGGCCCTGACCGCGTCGTCGACCCGACTGCCGGCCGGCAGGCGCACCAGCCCGGGGTGGCGGATCTTGCCCGCCACCGCGACCACGACCTCACCGCCGTGCTCGGATGGGAGAACCGCACCAGTTCGGACGGCGCCGGGCACGGCGAGCGGTTGTTCGGACGGCCTGGAGCGCAGCAGGACCACGCCGGCCACGACCGCGGCAACAAGGCCGACCAGGACAAGGGCCACGGCCCCGCGCCGACCGGGATCCAGCCGACCCGCCCGCAGCAAGGCGACGACCGAGCTCGACGGAGGCTGCGCCGGCGCATCGACGGCGGGCGCCGGCGTGTTCGGCTCCCAACCGGCCGCCCCCTGATGGTCTAGCTGCACCGCGTCCGACGCAGCAGCGGCCACCGCTCCCGGCACCCAACCCGTGTCCGCCGGCTCGCCGAAGATCGCGCGGAAGCGGCGGGCCGGGTCCGGCAGTGGCGCACGCGGGCGGATGGGCACCTGACGACGCTAGGCATCACTCGGCCCACAGATCGGCTGGGGGAGGATCCTGTGGAGGAAGCTCAGGGCTGTGGACGACGGCGCAGACGCCCGACGAAGTTGCCCTGGTGCCGCAGTGTGACGATCGCGGCAAGCGCCGCTGCCCAGCTGACATCCCGGTCGACGACCAGCGCCACGACCAGCACGGTCAGCGCCGCGCAGACCGAGGCGAGGGCGATCCACCGCGATGCCGCCAGGACGACCAACCAGACCACCAGCACGGCCACCACCCACAGCGGGTGCGAGCCGAGAATGGCCCCGGCGGCCGTGGCTACCCCCTTGCCCCCGCGTCCGCGCAGGAACGGCGACGTCAC
>JAYTOZ010000365.1:0-6546 GCA_043747515.1 Frankiales bacterium
GTCGTCGTGCCGTGGGGCGCGTCGTTCGGCCAGCTGCGCGAGGCGCTCGGCACCGCGGTCGGCCTGGCCCGGTGACGGCCCGGCTGGCCGACTCGGCGATGTATGCGCACCTGTGGGGCACGCCCGAGTCCCGCGCGGTGTTCGACGAGCCGGCTCGGCTGCAGGGCTGGCTCGACGTGCTCGCGGCGCTGGCCCGTGCGCAGGCCGCGGAGGGCCTCGTGCCCACGGGCGCCGCTGGGGCGATCACTGACCTGGCTCGGGTCGAGCTGCTCGACCTCGACTTCGTCGCGGCGCAGACGCGCGAGACCGGGCACTCGACGCTCGGGGTGATCCGGGCACTGCAGCAGGTGCTGCCGCCAGAGGTCCATCAGCACGTCTACGTCGGCGCGACCGTGCAGGACGTCACCGACACCTGGACCTCCCTGGCGTTGCGCGAGGTCTGTCGGCTGGTCCGCCGGGACGTGTTGCGGGCCGAGCAGGCCGCGCTGAGCCTTGCCGTCGGGCATCGCGACACGGTGATGACCGGGCGCACGCACGGCCAGCCCGGCGCACCGATCACTTTCGGCTGGAAGGCCGCGTCCTGGGCCGACGAGCTCGGCCGGCACCTGGACCGCCTCGACCAGGGGACGCCGCGCTGGTTGGTCGGCCAGCTCGGTGGCGGCGTCGGGACGCTCGCCGCGCATGGCGCCGCGGGCCTGGCCGTCCGCCGCCGCTTCTGCGCGGAGCTCGGCCTTGGCGAGCCGGTGACCTCCTGGCTCACCGCCCGCGACCGCATCGCCGAGGTCGGCCAGGTCCTGGCGATGATCAGCGGCACGTTGGCCCGGATCGGCGGTGAGGTCTATGAGCTGCAGCGCCCCGAGCTTGGCGAGCTGGCCGAGCCGGCGCGGCCGGACGTTGTCGGCAGCATCACCATGCCGCACAAACACAACCCCGAGCGCAGCGAGCATCTCGACACCCTCGCCCGGTTGGTCCGGGCGTCGTCGGGGGTGCTGCTGGAGGGCATGACCGGGGTGCACGAGCGCGACGGCCGCAGCTGGAAGGCCGAGTGGCTCGCGCTGCCAGAGGTCTGCCTGCTCACCTGCACCGCCACCCAGCTCGCGGTCGAGCTGCTCGAAGGACTTGAGGTCGATGTCGACCGGATGGCCGCGAATCTCGGCCAGGAGACCCGCAGCGAGGCAGCGCTCGCGCTGCTCACCCCGCGGCTCGGCAAGCACCAGGCCCAGGCCGCACTGCAGACCGCCCTCGCCGGACCGGGGCTCGCCGCCCTGCTGACCGACGAGGAGCTGGCCTCGCTCGGCCCGGACACCGGCTCGGCCGCCTCGATGGTCGACCTCGTCCTCGCGAGGGCCAGGTCGTGACCGTGCTGCAGCGCACCCCCCTCGCGGTGCTACCCACCCCGCTGGTCGACGCGCCGCGGCTCGCCGAGGCCCTGGGTGTCACCTCGCTGCTGGTCAAGCGCGACGACCTCACCGGCTTCGCCGTGGCCGGCAACAAGGCCCGCCAGCTCGAGTTGCTGCTCGCCGAGGCCGGCGACGCCGACGTGCTCGTCACCGGCGGCACGGCCGGATCCAACTTCGTCCAGGCCACCGCGGCGGCGGCGATCTTCGCCGGGCTGCACTGCGTGCTGGTCCTGGCCGGACCGCCGCAGCGCCGGGACGCCCATCCCAACCTGGCCGCGGCCACCGCCTGGGGCGCCGAGGTCCGCTGGACCCACGATCCGGACCGTGGCTCGGTCGACGCCGGCATCGACCGCGCTGCCGCCGAGCTCACGGCACAGGGCCACCGCCCGTACGCCGTACCGCGCGGCGGCGCCAACGCCACCGGTGCCACCGGCTACCGGCTGGCGGTCGACGAGCTGGTCGGCCAGCTCGCGCGGGCGCGGCCCACCGTCGTCGTCGCAACCGGCGCGGGCGGCACCCTCGCGGGGCTGGTCGCCGGCGTCGTCGCCCACGGCCGTCAGCTGCGGGTGATCGGTGCGTCGGTCAGCCGGCCGGCCGAGGAGGTGGCGGCACGGGTGCTGTTCCTCGCCCGGCAGGTGGCCGAGCGGCGGGGCGAGGAGCTGCCGACCGATACCGACGTGCAGGTCGTCGATGCCCGCGGCCCCGGTCACGGGATCGCCATGCCAGCAGGCAATCTCGCCGCAGCTACCGCGTTGCGCACTGCGGGGCTGGTGCTCGATCCGGTCTACACCGCCAAGGCCCTTGCCGTCCTGCCGTCGGTTGTCGGCGGGGGCCCCGCGCTGTTCTGGCACACCGGCGGCCTGCTCGACGCCGTCGCCGGCTTGCTCAAGGCCCAGACGTGACGTCCGGCCAGCGGCTCGGGCCGCCCCTGGACGGTCCTGCCCCCGAGCTCATCGACTCGGGCTTCGCCCTCGAGAACGCCGACGCCCCGCTGCTGCACGCCGGGCTCAACCTCGCCGACCTCGCGCACGTGCTCGACCTGCGCGCCCGCGCCGTCATCCCGGCCGGCCCCGCCCGGCGGCTGCTGATCCTGTTGCTGGAGACGGTCGGCACCGCCGCGGAGGACTTCCCCTACGACCCGGCGTATGGCGAGCCCTACAACAGCCGGGAGCGGCACTTCACCCAGCAGATAGGTGCCGACGCCGGGTGGCTGCACGCCGGCCGGCCGCGCCGCGAGGCGGTGCGGATCGCCCTGCGCCTACACCTGCGCGGCCAGCTGGCCGACCTGATCGAGGCCGCCGCCGACCTCGCCGACACGATCGCGACGACCGCCGCCGAGCACAGCCGAACCTGGCTCCCCGACCAGACCTATCTGCAGCACGCGCAGCCCTCGACGTTCGGCCACTACCTGCTGTCGTTCGCCTACCCGGTGCTCCGCGACGCGAGGCGGCTCGTCGAGGCGCTCGCCTGGACCAACACGAGCCCGGGTGGTGCGGGCTGCGTCAACGGCAGCCGGCTGCTCGACGACCGCCGCCCGGTCGCGCAGATGCTCGGCTTCGACGGCGTCATCGAGCACACCCGCGACGCGATGTGGCAGACCGACGGGCTGGTCGACATGCTCAGCAACGCGGCGTCGCTCGTCGGCACCCAGAGCAAGCTGGCCGAAGACCTCGAGATCTGGGCCAGCAGCGAGTTCGACTACGTCACCGTCGCGGACGGCTACAGCCGGTCCAGCGTGCTAATGCCCAACAAGCGCAACCCGTATGCGCTGTCCATCGTGCGGGGCGCCTCGGGCACGCTGATCGGGCGCCTCACCGGCTTTCTCGCCGTCATCAAGAGCCCGTCGGCCCGCAGCGACAATCTCATCTACGCCTACGGCGAGGTGCCGCGCGCCCTGGACCTGGCCCTGCGCACGACCCGGCTGACCAACGGCGTCGTACGCACCTTGGCTGTCAACGACGCCCGGATGTGGCGCGCGCTGGAGGCCGGCTTCTGCCAGGCCACCGACCTTGCGGAGTACGTCATGCAGACCTGCGGCCTGGACTACCGCACGGCCTACCAGGTCGTCGGCATCGCGGTGCGCACCGCCAACACCGATGGCCTGCGCGGGATCGACCTTGACGGCGCCCGACTGGACGCCGCAGCCAAGGAGTACGACGGGCGGGTGCTCGGCCTCGCCGGCACCGACCTGACCGAGGTGCTCGACCCGCGGCACATCGTCGAGACCCGGACAGCGGCCGGTGGCGCCGCCCCGCCGGTCGTCGAGGGCATGGCCGCGGACTGCGCCCGGCAGGCCGCCGAGCTCCGGGTTGCGGCCCGCACGACCCGCGACGCCTTCACCCGCGCCACCGCACAGCTGCTCGACACCGCCGCGATCGTCGCCGCCGACCAGAAGGGCACCTAGATGGCCGGAATCCTCCAGCTCCCCGCCGAGGTCGGCGTGGTCAACGTCGGCCTCCCGCTGTTCGCCGCAGCCGTCGCCGACCAGGGCAGGCCGTCGCAGCAGGTTGACTGGCGCATCCCGGCGGGCGGCGACCCGGTCGCGGTCGCCGCCCTGCGCAGGCTGTTCGGGCCGCTGACCGCGCGCGTCGACGAGGCCAACGCCGAGGTGCTGCGCCGGCTCGACACCGGTGTCGCCGTCCTGTCGGGGGTGCGGGCGGCGGCAGCGGTCGTGCCGGCAGTGTCCGGGCGGGTCCTGCTGCACGCCGGCCCCGCCATCGAGCTGGGCGACAGCTGCGACCCGCTGCGCCGTTCGATGCGCGCAGCCGTCGTCGCCGAGGGCTGGGCGGCCGACGTCGACGCCGCCGACAGCCTGCTGGCCAGCGGCGGGATCGACCTGCAACCGGCCAACGACCACGGCGTCGTCCTCCCCATGGCGGCCGTGCTGGGTCCGACGACCCCGGTCTGGGTGGTCCAGATGGAGGCCGGCGGCACCACGGCCTGGGCACCGCTCGGCCAGGGCTCCGGCGACGTGGCGTGGTTCGGCCGGGACACCGCGGGCGCCGTCGAGCGGCTGGTGTTCCTGCGCGAAGCCGTCGCGCCCGTGCTGACCGCCGCGCTCGCCGACAGCGGCCCGGTCGACGTGCTGTCCTTCGCCGCACAGGCCGTCGCGATGGGCGACGACGTGCACGTCCGCACCCAGGCCGCGACCAACCTGCTGCTCAGGCACCTGCTGCCATCGCTGGTCGCTGGGGAGCACCCGCGGCGGGTCGAGGTTGCGCGCTACCTGTCGGCCAACCACCTGCTGTTCCTCACCCTCGCGATGGCCGCGGCCCGTTCCCTGACTGCCTGGGCGTCCCAGGTCGAGGGCTCGTCTGTCGTCACGACGATGGCCCGCAACGGCACGCAGTTCGGTACCAAACTGGCCGGTCACGACCACTGGTTCCTCGCTCCCGCGCCGATGGTCGACAACGCGCTCTACCACCCGGGCAAGGGCCCGGACGACAGCGCGCCCGACATCGGCGACAGCGCCGTGCTCGAGCTCATCGGCCTCGGCGGCGCGGCTGCCGCCGGTTCCCCCGCGGTCGGCCAGCTCGTCGGCGGCCTCGACAAGGCGGCGGCGCTCACCACCGAGCTCGAGCGGGTCTGCGTCGGCCGGTCCAGCCGCTTCACCCTCCCGACGTACGGCGGACGGGGCACCCCCCTCGCGGTTGACGTGCGCAAGGTGGTCGAGCACGGCATCACCCCGAAGGTCACGACCGGCATCCTGCATGTCAGCGACGGCAGCGGACAGGTCGGCGCGGGCGTGGCCGAGGCCCCGCTGCCGTGCTTCCGCGACGCCCTGCTCGACCTCGACGCCCGCCTGACCGGTCGGCGTTGACGGGTGGACGCCGTCATCCGCCGGGCCAGGAGCTCCGACGTCCCCGCGGTCCGGGCCCTGGTCGACCACTACACGCCCGATCGGCGGCTGCTCGGCAAGGCCACCGTCACGCTCTACGAGGACGTCCAGGAGTTCTTCGTGGCGTGCGACCCCGACGGGCTGGTCGTCGGCTGCGGCGCCCTGCACGTGCTGTGGTCAGATCTCGCCGAGGTGCGCACCCTCGCCGTCGCGCCGGCCGCCCTTGGCCGCGGCGTCGGCCACGCGCTGCTCGAACGCCTGCTTGAGCAGGCCCGCGACCTCGGGGTCGGCCGGGTCTTCTGCCTCACCTTCGAGACAGCCTTCTTCGCCCGGCACGGCTTCGCAGCGGTCGGCGACCTGCTCGTCGACAGCGGGGTGCAGGCCGAGCTGCTGCAATCGACTGACGAAGGGGTCGCGGAATTCCTCGACCTGGTGCGGGTGCGGCCCAACACCCTGGGCAACACCCGGATGTTGTGCCTGCTGCCCACCGACCCGGAGGACCACCGATGAACGAGCGCAACGTGCTGGGTGGCCCGCTCGAGGAGTGCGGCACCGATCCGATGACCGGCTTCACCCGGGAGGGTTGCTGCACGACCGGGCCGGAGGACATCGGCAGCCACACCGTCTGCGCGGTCGTCACCGAACAGTTCCTGGCCCATCAGCAGCGCACCGGCAACGACCTCATCACCGCGCGCCCGCAGTGGCGCTTCCCGGGGCTGCACCCGGGCGACCGCTGGTGCGTCGTGGCCGCCCGATGGCTGCAGGCCTACGAGGCGGGGGTGGCCGCGCCGGTGGTGCTCGCCGCGACCAACGCCCGCGCCCTGGACGTCGTACCGCTCGAGGCGCTGCAGGCCTGCGCGGTCGACGTACCGGCCGACCCGAGCTCGCTGGGCTGACGCTTGCACGGCAAGATGGCGCCGTGTGGACGACGGGCCGTGCCCGCAACGGATCCCTCGACGGCATCCGGGCGCTGGCCGTGCTCGGCGTCCTGGCCTACCACGCGCACTACACATCAGCCCGGGGCGGCGCTCTCGGCGTGGACGTCTTTTTTCGTACTGTCCGGCTAGCTCATCACCCGGCTGCCGTTCCAGGACCCGCACCCCGAGCGACCGCTCACGACGAACGGCGCATTCCTGCTCCCGGCCTCGTGCTGCTGCTCGGTTGCGCGCCGGCGCTGCACCTGCACGGGCTGCGGGCCCGCCCTCGACCCGCGACGAATGGGCGCGGCGCGGTGGGCGCGGCCGGGGTCCTGCTGGTGCTGTTCGCGGTCGGGGGGCCAGCACGCACCTGATCGGCCTGCTCCCGCTG
>JAYTOZ010000366.1:0-4632 GCA_043747515.1 Frankiales bacterium
AGTGATGGGTTCTATGAGATCGCGGCCGGCGGCACCCCGACACCTGGCAACACGACCGCGGCCCTGAGTGGGGCCCGGGCCGGAGCCGGCGGGGTCCAGGCGACCAATCCCTGGATCAAGTACCTCGACGGCGTCGGGCACGGCTTCACCCTCGTCGACGTCACGCCGGAGCGGGTGCAAGCCGACTTTTACCTGACGCCGGTCCCGACCGTGGCGCAGCCCGACCCCCGGACCGACCCCGCCGTGGAACCGGTGCTGGCGAGGAGCTTCCAGACCTTGGCGGGGACGCACAAGGTCACGCCGGCGCTCGCCCCGGTCGGTGTGCGCGCCGACCGTCCCCGGCAACTCGTCCACGCGGAGCGCTAGCCGGGCGGCGTGCGGCGCCCGCGCGTGCTGGCCGAGGAACCGGACCCCGGCGTAGGACAGGACGGCGACGAGCAGCCGCCCGAGCACGTCCCCAGTCTGCCCACTCGAGGTCGGTCGTGTCGATCACGTCCTCTGGCCGGGACGTAGGGGTCCTCCCCGGGGCGGGTCGAGCCACGTCGCTCACGCAGCGCCCGCCGACGCGCCCGCATCCCGGCGCAACCGAAACCACGCGGTCTTGCCGCCCTCGACATGGCGGACCAGGTCGTAGCCGTCGGCGAGTGCACAGACGATACCGAGCCCACGACCGCCGTTGCGGTCCCCGGGTGGCTCCACCCGATCCAGATCGAGGTCGAACACCGTGACCAGTACGAATGTCGCGGAGACAGTGATGCTGACCTGCAGCGCGGTCCGAGCGTGGACCACCGCGTTGGTCACCAGCTCACTCGTGAGCAGGATCAGCGCATCGTGCGTCGACTCGGTCAGCGGTGGAGCGTGTTCGACGACGAAGCGACGGGCCTGGGAGACAACCTGGGGTCGGGCTTCGAGATCCAGCAGCCAGGTGCTGTCCGGGTCCGGTACGTCCGGTCGCAGCGCGCCGACCTGCACCGCGCTCATCTCCATCGGTCCGCTCCGTAGGGTTCCGACGTGAAAGACGGCTTCAACGGTCGTACCCACTTCGGCCGGGCCCATGCGTCGGCTCCACTACCGTCCGGACGTGGACTCAACGGCCCGGCGCCTCGTCGCGGTCGTGCTCACCGCCTGCGCGGTGCTGACCGTCGCCGGCTTCGCCCTCAAGGCGCAGTGCATCGGCGACTACAACCAGGCGCGCGACCGGAGGCTGTGCAGCAACGACATCCAGGTGTTGTACGTCGGGCGAGGCATGCACCGGCACCCGTTCCCCTACATCCACGGCTCATTGGTCGACGGCAAGCTACGGGGCGGTGCGATCGAGTATCCGGTCCTGACGGGTGTGTTCGCCTGGTTGCCGGCACTCGTGGCCCGCAACAACGGCAGCTACCTCCAGCTGACGGCGCTGTTGCTCGCCCCGTTCAGCCTGCTCACGGCGTACCTGTTGACGACGATGGTGCGTTGGCGGGCCCTGATCTACGCACTGGCGCCCTCGCTCGTCTGGTACTCCTTCCACAACTGGGATCTGCTGGTGGTGTGCGCGACCGTCGCGGCGTTCCACTCCTGGCGGCGCGGTGAGACAGCCTTGGCCGCAGCCTGGTTGGCGATCGGTGCCTGCCTGAAGCTGTGGCCCGGCTTCTTCATCGCGGCGCTGCTGCTCGACCGGCTGCGGGCTCGCGACCGGGTCGGCCTGCGTCGCGCCGCCATCGTCTTCGTCGCCGTCTTCGGCGGGCTGAACGGCGCGTTCGCCCTGGTCAACTTCCAGGGGTGGTACGCGCCGTACGCCTTCCAGGGCCTGCGCGGGGCCGACATCACGTCCAACAGCATCTGGTTCTGGGGCTTTCCTCAGCTCTCGACGGGTCAGCTGAACGCGCTCATCCCGGTGCTGCTTGCGGTGGCCTTCACGGCGGCGTGCGCCGCGGGGTGGTGGCGCAGCCGACGGACCGGCAGCTACCCCTTCATCCAGGTCAGCGGGGCCATGCTCGCCGCGTTCATGCTGCTCAACAAGGCGCACAGCCCGCAGTACGCCCTGTGGCTACTGCCGTTCTTCATCCTGGTCCGGCTGCGGTGGGGTTGGTGGGTGACCTACCTGACGCTCGACGGCGTGTTCTACGTCGGGCTCTTCCGGTGGTTCTACCGGCTCTCGATGGGAGGCGACTTCGGCATCGAGAAGCAGGCGGTCATCATCGGCGTCTGGGGACGGGCGGTCATGCTCGCGCTGCTGTTCGTGGTGTTCCTGCGCTCAGAGACCGCGCTCCTGCCGTCGCGGATGACTGAGCCGGTCGACCGTGGGACGGTCCCGGAGGTGGCCGCCGTCGTCTGATCCGAGCTGGCTACCCGCTGCTCGTCACGGCCCAGCCGGTCGTGCAGCGCTGCGCACCGTCGCGCCCGACCAGCATGGCCTCGTAATCGTCGACGGCCTCGACGAGGGCGAGCCCCCCGGGCCCGAGGACGTAGGCCGCGGTGGCCAGCACGTCCGCCTCGCGCAGCGACGGTCCGACCACCGTGACGGCGGCGAGCATGTCGGCCGGCCGGCCGGTCGCAGGGTCGTAGAGATGCGCGCCCCGGGCTGCGGTGCCCGAGGTCGCGACGGCGCCGGCGGTGCGTTCGACGACGGCGAGCAGCCGGGTGCGGTCGGCCGGGTCCTCGATGCCAACCCGGAACGGCTGGCCGCTCGGACTCGCGACCTGCACGTCGCCGCCGGCGTTCACGCACCAGTCGTGGTCAGCCAGCGCGGCGAGATGCCGGCTGGCCCGCTCTGCGGCCCAACCCTTGACGAACCCGGACGGGTCCCAGACCCCGTCGGGGCGCCGCGCGTCGAAGGCCCCACCGGTCGCCAGCCGGGCCTGCTCGCAGCGCTGCTCCACCTCCAGCAGCTCGGCGGGGCGCCCGACCGGTTCCCCTCTGCTGAGCC
The DNA here is from genome assembly GCA_043747515.1 of Frankiales bacterium. GTDB lineage: Bacteria > Actinomycetota > Actinomycetes > Mycobacteriales > SCTD01 > JAYSQK01. The sequence continues at coordinate 2,909 of JAYTOZ010000366.1, forward strand.
GGCTCAGCACGCTGTCCGAACGGTAGAGGCTGAAGGTGGCATCGACGTCGCGCAGTTCGGCATAGACCCTGGCGACGGCGGCAGCCACCCGGTCACCGGCCGGCTCCGGGCCTCGGACGAGCAGGCTCACCGGTAGGCCCATGACCTGCTCCACCCACGATCGACGGCCGGTCGTCACAGGTGCGCTGCGTCGAGGGCCGCCTGCAGCGACTCGCGGTAGCCCTGGCTGGTGAAGGTCGCGCCCGACACCGTGTCGATCTGGGCGTTCTTCGCGGTGGTCGCCTCGTCGTCGAGGACCGGGATGGCCTGAGCGTTGATCTCGCCGTCGCGGCCCTCGGTGGGGTAGGCGACGGCGCGGACGGTGGCGAGCTTGCCTGCCTGCAGGGTGATCTGGACCTGTACCGGTCCGTAACGGGTGTTGGCGACCGAACCGTTGACCACGGTGGCAGCCACCGGCGCAGCCGCGGCGGCGGCAGTGGGTGCGCCGGCCGTCGTTCCGGGCGTCAGCAGCTTCCCGGTGGACCGCGTCCCGGCGGCCCCCTCGGTCGAGGTGTGGTAGCTGATCACCAGCACGACGGCGCTTGCGGTCGTGCAGAGCCAGAGGGTGATGCGGCGCATGAGAGCTCCTCGCTCGCAGAAGAAGTGTTCGACGTGGAGCTGGGTTGGCGCAACGCCGGCTGCGGGTGCCGCGGCAAGGACGGCCTCGGTCCAGGGCGGTGGTCTGTAGACGAAGTCGAAGACGTCACGGTCGGCGAGGTCTGGGACCGCCCGCAGCAGCGCCTCGTGGTCAGGCGGGTGCGCCGTCCCGGCCGGCTGCCAGCAGGGCCGATCAGCGGATCGGTGGCCGACCGCTGTCAGCACCCGGACGCCCCGTTTGCTGGACAACTCGGTCAGCTCGTCGGCGAACAATCGGTCGGCCTCGGTGCTGATCCGGTGCAGGACGACGGCGTCGGTTTTTGGGCCGGCAATCTCCTGCAGCAGCGCCAGGCCGGGCGTGATCCCGGACAGCAACCGCCAGGTGAAGACCTGTTCTGCCCGCACCGGCAGCCGGTCGGGGTGGCGTCCGGTGAGATGCACCGACACCACCCACGGACCTTCGCGCACTGACTGTTCTACGACGAGCCGGCGCCGCCACGAGGGCCAGGCCGGCAGGCCGAGCCGGCATACGACGCTGCCCGCGGTCCCGGTCCAGGCGGTCCACCAGAACGCGGTGGCGTGCGGACGGTCGAGGAAGTCGCTGCCGGTCCAGAGCTGGTCCGGCAGAGCCAGGTCGACGCCGAGGGAGGCGAAGCGGTGAGCAGGCGCCAGGTTTTGTTGCGCGACCGGCGCCGGGCGAGCCGCACCGACGTCACCACGACGAGCAACGGCAGCGCAGTGCCCGCTGCGGCGAGCAGCATGCCGGGGTGGCTGACCATCAGGGTCCAGAGCTCGCCGACCACGCCGGTGTGGGCCGTGGCGGCATAGCAGCGTGCTCAGCACGACGTAGCCCACCATCAGGTTGCACGACCAGAGCCCGACGAGGTGGCGCTGGCGGACCAGCTCGTCCTGCCCCCAGGCGCGTTCGACGAAGGGCAACCGGGCCACCAGCAGGCCCTGCGGCCGCAGCAGGTCGGCGCTGACCAGAGCGGTGAGCCGCCCAGCCGACGACACGCCGGTGCCACCCGGCCCGGGTCTTTGCACGCCGCCGGCGACCCACGGGCCCACGACGATCAGCAGGCTGGTCC
>JAYTOZ010000367.1:0-1764 GCA_043747515.1 Frankiales bacterium
AACCTCGCTCGGCGCCGCACCAGGATCAACCCGGGCCGGCGCCCGCTCCACCCGTCAGCCGCTCAACCCGTCAGCCGATCCGCCTGTCAACCCGTCAGCCGCTCAACCCGTCAGCCGAAGAACACCTCTGCCTCGGCGTACCGCTCGATCGGGACGGTCTTGAGCTCGCGGGTCGCCTGTTCGAGCGGCACCCGGACGATTTCGGTGCCATGCAGCGCCACCATGACCCCGGTGTCGCCCTCGTGCACCGCATCGATCGCGTGCAGGCCGAAGCGGGTGGCGAGCACCCGGTCGTACGCCGTGGGAGTGCCGCCGCGCTGGACGTGGCCGAGCACGGTCTGCCGCGACTCGAAGCCGGTCCGGGCCTGGATCTCGCGCTCGAGCACGTGCCCGATCCCGCCCAGCCGCACGTGCCCGAACGCATCGAGCTCGCCTTGCTCCAGCCCGAGGGTGCCCGCGGCCGGCTGGGCCCCCTCGGCCACGACGATGATCGGCGCGTAGTGCCGCTCGAAGCGGGCCTTGACGTAGTCGCAAACCTTGTCGATGTCGAAGGGTCGTTCCGGGATCAGAATGACGTTGGCGCCCCCGGCGAGGCCGGAGTGCAGCGCGATCCAGCCGGCGTGCCGACCCATCACTTCAACGATCAGGGCCCGATGGTGGGACTCGGCCGTCGTGTGCAAGCGGTCGATCGCGTCGACGGCGACCTGGACCGCGGTGTCGAAACCGAAGGTGTAGTCGGTCGCGCCGAGATCGTTGTCGATCGTCTTGGGGACGCCGACGACGGTCAGCCCGGCGGCCGCGAGCTGGGTCGCGACGCCCAAGGTGTCCTCGCCGCCGATCGCGATCAGCGCGTCGATGCCCAGGTCGGCGACGTTGGTCCGGATCCGTTCGATGCCACCCTCGAGCTTGATCGGGTTGGTCCGGCTGCTGCCGAGGATCGTCCCGCCGCGGGGCAGGATGCCGCGCACCTGCGGCACCCCCAGCTCCATCGTGATCCGCTCCAACGGGCCCTTCCAGCCGTCCCGGAACCCGACAAACTCGTGTCCGTAGACCTCGACCCCCTTGCGCACCACCGCCCGGATGACCGCGTTGAGTCCGGGGCAGTCCCCGCCACCTGTGAGCACACCGATCCGCATGCGCCCGACCGTACTGCCGGGCAGCCGACGGGCATCTTTCGAGCGCCGGCGGCGCGGCCGGGGAACCGGCAGTCAAGACGGCGGCCGTCGGCGTCGAGAGGACAACGTGCGCATCGCCCGGAGGTGCCTGGTGGCCGGTTTGGCCATCTTCGTCGTGCTGCCCGGTTCGGCCGGACCGGCCGGCGCCTCGACCCCCGGCACGGCTGTCCGCAGCGCGGTGGCGCAGCCGGTTGCCGCGCCCAGGGCGCCGCAGGTCGAGGATCTGCCCCAGCTGACCGCCGAGCTTGCAGCGGTGACCGCCCACGCCCAGACCATTGCCGACCAGCTCGATGCAGCCGCGGCCCGGGACGGCGGCCTGCGGGTCGCCCTCGAGCGGCTCGCGGCGCAGCAGGTGGGGGCGCAGCACCGGCTCGACGTACGCGCCCGGCAGGTCTACATGGGGATGCGCCCCGATCCGCTCGGCGACTGGCAGCGCGGCATCGCCCAGCCGGACCTGCGCGAGCTCGAGCGACGCGGGCAGCAGGCCGCGCTCACCGTCGACCGTTCGCTCGTGCGGGCGGTCACGGACCAATCCACCGAGCTGGCGGATCTGCGCCGACGGGCGAGCGCGCTCCGGGCGAGGCTGCTG
>JAYTOZ010000368.1:0-18801 GCA_043747515.1 Frankiales bacterium
GTGGCGGAGGCGAGCTTCCTCTGCGTCAGCACCACGACGAACGCGCTGATGTCACTGCGCCGCAGCGACCCCATCGGCCGGCGGTCGAGCACGGGCACGATGTGGTGACGGACGTGGGCCTCGTACATGACCAAGGTGCTGGGCCTCGGTTCGACCCCGGCGCTCCTCGGAGCGTCCATGGGGAGCATCCACCGGGGGCGACGAGTTCTGCCTCAACCTACGGTGGCGATGTTGGCAATCTGTGCCAGCATCTGCTTTGCGGCCGCCACAAACTCCGGACTTGGGCCTTCTCAGTGGCAACGTTCGCCAAGACGGGGCCGCAGCAGCTGGACGCCGTGCGCTGCTGCTTCGGCAGCCCCGTCGTTTCAATTGAGCCGACGGGCCGTCGGGCTCCCCACTTCGCGGGGGGCGGCGAATTCCCGGTCGGTGTCGGTCGTCTTTGCGACGTGCAGCTTCCCGAGCGTCCGGAGGTTCTCGCGACGCGGTTCGACTCGCGGGCGGCGGTGGCGCTGGCCGTGGCGGGCGTATTCCTCGGGCTCGCCGGCAGACGCCAACACGCGCTGCGGGTCGGGGGAAGGGACCATCTGGTTCGTCGGCTGCGCGCCGGCAGGACAGGGCGGCCGACGCGCTCAGCGGCAGTTCGGTCCGAGGCTGGCCCCGGGGTTCAGGCGAGAGGGTCGTCCTGGTCGTGATCGCCCGACCAGCCGTGGCGCGCGGCGCGGTCGGCGAGCGGTCCGGCATCCACTTCCCACCACGGACGTTGGACGAGGCCGCCTGCTGCCGCGGCGACCCCGTCGTGAGGAAAGGGGCAGGCGGCGGCCTCGGCTGCGCCCATCACGTCCAACCGCGCGTCGACGTCCCGGGCTTGTTCGGCGTCGCTGCGGACCCACGCGAGCAGAAGCACGAGCAGGGCCGGGAGCCCGACGAGCTCGCTCAACGCGATCATCGCCGTGCCGCCAATTTGCTGCGCGCGCGCCGGCGACGGTCCCCATGACCTGGCGACCCGGCCGTAATAACCGCCGGCGATGACATGCCCGGTCCCAAGCACTGCCAGCCCAGGGATCGCGTCCAGGAGTCCGTCGAGGAACGCGACCAGGGCCCGGATCGGGTAGGACGTGCGGCCCGACCCTTCGTCGACGCCGAGCAACGGCCACAGAAACCCGCACCCGGCCGCGAGCAGCAGGAACCTGGTGGCCTCCAGCAGCCAGGGATGTTCCAGCCGGGCCTGGTCCCAGCCCGTCGTGTAGATCGCCAGCAGCATCGCGACGGCCACGACTGACCCTGTCAGCGGGAAGCTCAGCAGCCGCACGAGCCGCCCGGCGGGGCGCGGACCGGACCGGTGTGGCCCTGGGCGGGACGCCCGCCACAGCGCAACCGGGCGGCCCAGCGTCAGCCCGACGGGCACCAGCGTCAGCAGCAGGACGTCCTGTACCGCCAGCGGCCAGAACAGCACCCGGGAATACGTCCCGAGGAACGAGCACCCGACGACGACCAGCGACCCGAGGCCACCGGCAAGGAACCAGAACGTCGCGGCCGCGGGCCACCCGCCGCCAAGCCCGCGGACCCGCCGCGCCCGCAACGCGTAGCCGGCGGCCGCGGCGCCCGCGACCGCCAGCACCGGCACGTCCGGTGACCAGCCGGTCAGCCATCGCGCGGGCGTCAACGGCGACAGACCGGCGGCGGTGGCGAGCCCGATAGTCACCGCCCCACGGTAGGCGGCGGAGCGGCGGTACGGCGCGGCGTTCCGCGGCGACGCAGGCTGCAGGACCATGCTGGACCCATGACTGGCGACGCTGTCCCCAACGACCCGCCCGGGGGGATGCGCGGGCGGGCCGCGGGTGCGACCGCGCGACTCAAGCTCGCCGTCGCCGTCGGCATCGGCGTGGCAGTCGCGCTGCTCGCCAGGTCAACCGGCAGGGCCGCGCCGCTGCTGGGGTGGGACGCCGCCGCGCTGACGTTCTGCGCATGGTCCTGGGCGGCGGTCTGGCCCTTGGACGCTGCCGGGACCTCCTCGCACTCCCAGCGGGAGAACCCTTCCCGGGCGTCCGCGGACGCGGCGATGCTCGCCGCCGCCGGAGCCAGCGTCGTGGCGGTCGGCGTCGTGCTGTTCGGGGCGAGCCGCGCCCCAGGATCGCTGAAGTACCTCGAGGCCGGGTTTGCGCTGCTGTCGGTGTTGGTGTCGTGGACCTTCATCCACACCGTCTACACGCTCAAGTACGCGCGGCTCTACTACCAGGACAGTCCCGGGGGGGTGTCGTTCAACGAAGACGACCCACCCCAGTACACCGACTTCGCGTACCTCGCGTTCACGATCGGCATGACGTTCCAGGTCTCCGACACCAACCTGCAGAGCAAGGCCTTCCGCCGGACCTGCCTGCACCACGCCTGGATCTCGTTCCCCCTCGGCGCGGTCATCATCGCGGCGTCGATCAACCTCGTCGCCGGGCTCGCGAAATGAACCCGGCCTCACGCCGAGCGACAGTGTCCGTGGCGTGAAGCCCTCCGGACCCGCAATGATCGCCGCCTCAGCTGTCCTCATGGCCGCAGGGGTCCCGCTGGTCGCGAATGGCGCCGCCTTAGGACCGGGCGGCGTCCTGACCTCCGCGACGCGGCGCTGCGACCGCATGGCGCAGCTGGCCGGGATGGAGTCGGAGGAGCGCCTGGCTGGCTGGGACGGCAGCCCTCTCACCTCCGACAGTGAGAGCCACATTGCCATCTGGGGAACGACGTAAGACACCCGCTCACCCCGAGCTCTTGCCCGCCGTGCGCCCGGCTGGACGAGCATCGTGACGCTGCTCTGGTCCTTGCATTCCGGCGACCGCCCAGCCGTCCACCGCCCCGTCACCGTGCGACCGACGAAGTCCGACTCCGCGTGGTACCGGTCGATCTCCTCGTTCCGCTGGGCGAAGCCGGCGGCCGGCAGCCGCGTGTTGAACAACTGCACGACGGCGTGCAGGTCGTCGCCCACTCGCCCGTAGGCAATGAGGCGACCGCCGCTGCGCCGTTCGGTGCGGGTGACAATCAGAGCGGTCGGGAGCGCTACGTCGGGGCGCCAGCCGGCGGGCAGCGCGACGCCGGTCCGGGCTGTCCACGGCAGCGATTCGGCCGGTGCGGATGACTTCTCTACATGTCGGCCCCCCGCAGGCGCTCGCACCGGTGACGGCGAAGGCGGCGAGGGCGGCCCCAGCCTGGTGCCGGATCACGCGACGGTGACGATGGCTTGGCTCTTGTTGTCGTCTTCGCGGGACTCGGCGACGGTGTTCGCCGGGTCAACCACGGCGGTGACGGTGTGGGCACACTTCTTTGCCGACTTCCAGACCAGGTCGACGCGCTGGGCGGCTCCGGCTGCCAAGGGGGCACTCAGCAGCGAAATGTCGACGGTGATGCTCTGTCCAGCCGCTGCAGACGGCACGACCCGCACGGTGCAACTGCCGGGACTGCCTGCTACCTGCATGACCTCCGGGTCTGACGAGGAGGCGGCCGAGGCCACCTGGCGCCCGGCGGGAAGCAGCAGGTAGACGCTGAAGTCGCCCGCCGAGTCGGGCCACGACACCGACACCCGCACCGTGTACGTCGATCCGGAGCCGGCCGGGGTGGCGACGGCGAGCGCGGAGTCGTCGCACGAGCCCGGGGCCGAGCAGTCGACGGTGCCGGTCGTGCCGGTGACGTTGGGTACCGCGAACGGCCCGGCGTTGTAGCGCAGGCCCGGTGCACCTGGCGACAGGGTGCCGCCGGACACCCGGGCCCGACACGCCCGCGCGTGGTGGAAGCGATGTCCTGTTGACCCAGGTGGCGGTGGCCGGCGTCGACCTGGCCGGCGCACGTCGCGCCGACTGGCCTACCGGTCAACGCCCTCCCCCACCCGCGCGGGACCTGCTCGCCATCGCGGCGCGGGCGCCCGCGCCGGTTAGCCGTGACCCGGCGTACAGCTCAGGCGGGTACGGCGATGCCGGTCGAATCGGCGGCCAGGAACTTCGGCGCGCCCGGCTCGTAGCCGATTTCGAGCTCGACCAGCCGCCAACCCGACCCGATCAGCAGGTCGGCGATCGGCCGGGTCAGGTGGCAGCCACCGGCCACCCTCTTCTGCAACGGCTCCAGCCGACGCTGCCAGCGCTGCACGCCGAGGTCGGGAGCGAGTCCGTGCTCGACGAAATGCAGGGTGCCGCCGGGCCGTAGAACCCGACGCACCTCGTGGAGAGCAGCGACCGGATCCGGGATCGTGCACAGGGTCCAGGTCGACAGCGCGGTGTCGAAGCTGTCATCGGCGAACGGCAGCGACTGCCCGTCCAAGCCCGAGCGGCGGATGGCGACGGGGGAGGCGGCGATCCGCGAGGATGCCAGTCGCCACCCGACGTCGGCGGGTTCGACGGCGTCGACCGAGCTGACCGCGGGAGGGTAGAAGGCGACGTTGAGGCCTGAGCCGAAGCCGATCTCAAGCACCCGGCCATGCAGGCCGGCGCACACCTGCTGGCGTCGCGCGCGGGTCGCCCGGTTGCCGCAGGCAACGTTCACCAGGCGTGGGACCACCTGTGTTTCGTAGAAGCCCATCGGACCAACCTTCGTCGCGTGCTGCGTTGACCTAGAACGGCACCCCGGCCGCGTGCGTGCGCACCAGCAGGCACAGCGTGCGGCGGAGCACACCACGCCAACCATGGGGTAACTCGATGGTGCCGTCGACAACGCCCTGGCAGTACGTGGTGAGGTTGGTCATCAGTCGCTTTCCGGGTGGGACGAGCTCTGGTGGACGGGCGAGCGCTGCAGGGCGATGGGCCCTGGCGCTACAGCTGGGCCGTCGGACAGTGACCATCGTTGACGACGAGCAACGTCACACCGAGCAGACAGCGGCACCAGAGGCCGCCTGATTCCGCGATCATCATCACCAGGACAGCTTACGGTGTAACCACACCTCCCACCGCCCAGGTGCACGGTGAAGTGTCATAGCGGCGCAGCCATCAGGAGGACACATGAGCACCCCCCAGGACCCGTTCGCCGCGCCCGGCGGCGAACCACCCCCGTCCGGCCAGCCGCCGGCGTACGGGCAGGCTCCGACGTACGGCCAGCCGCCGGCGTACGGCCAGGCTCCGGCCTACGGGCAGCAGGGCTTCTTCGCCCCGCCGTCCGGCGGGCAGAGCCTGGCGAGTTGGTTGCAACGCGTCGGCGCCACCCTGGTCGACCTCGTCATCTCCGCCGTCCTGCAGCTCATCGTCGGGCTCGTCAGTCCCTCGCTCGGTCGGCTCGCGGGGTTCGCTCTCGCGTTGTATTTCGCGTACCTGGTCGGCACGACGGGTCAGACGCCCGGGAAGCGCGCCCTCGGCATCAAGGTGCTGCGGGAGCAGGACGGTCAGCTACTGGGGGCCGGCGCCGGCATCGGCCGGGCGTTCCTGCATATCCTGGACCTCCTGCCCTTCGGACTGGGCTATCTATGGCCGCTGTGGGACGCCAAAAAGCAGACCTTCGCCGACAAAGCCATCCACAGCGTGGTCGTCAAGCTCTGACCGAACGCCGGCGGCCGTCTCGTGCAGGGGGTTCGGCCAGCGGCAAGGTGACCCGCAGGCGGGCCCCGCCGAGCGGCGAGTCGCCGACGGCCACGTCCCCGCCGTGCGCGCGGGCGATCTCCCGGACCAGGGCCAGCCCGAGTCCGGCGCCTCCGCCCGGCCGGCTGCGCGAGGTGTCCAGCCGCACCCAGCGGTCGAAGACCCGCTCGCGGTCCGCGCTGGCGATGCCGGGCCCGTCGTCGTCGACGTCGAGGACGGCCCAGCCTCGCTCGACCGAGGTGGTGATCTGCACCGTCGACGCATGCCGGCGGGCGTTGCTGAGGAGGTTGTCGACGAGCCGGTGCAGCAGCTCGTCGTCACCGAGTACGACAGCTGATTGCCCGGTAGCCGAGGCGATCTGACGAAGGTCGACCGGTTGCCGACGGCGTTCCCCCCGGCGCTCGGTCCGGGCCAGCAGCAGCAGGTCGTCGGCGAGCCCGCCGAGCCGCTCGGTGTCCTGCAGCAACCCGCCGAGCAGGACCGGCAGGTCGACGAGGTCGGGGTGCGCCTGGGCGACCTCAAGCTGCACGCGCAGGCTGGCCACCGGCGACCTGAGCTCGTGCGCCGCGTCGGCGACGAACGCCCGCTGCTGGGCGACGAGCCGTCGCAGGGCGTCCAGCAGGTCGTTCAGGGTGCGGCCGAGCCGGGCGATCTCGTCGTCGCCCGGCGGCACCGGGAGCGCCGTGACCGAGGCACTGGCTGGATCGGCCGCCTGCACCTCGGCCGCGGTCCGCAGCCGCTCGACCGGTCGAAGCACGAGCCCGGTGATGGCCCACACGATGGCGGTCGCGCCGAGGACGAGCAGCGGGACGACGAGCAGCAGCACCAGCCGCAGCGCCTGCAGGGCCCGGCGTACGTCCCCGAGCGGTGCGGCAACCACCACCCGCACGGTGCGGCCGTCGACGGTGACGGGGGTCAGTCGGATCCGCAGCGGCACGCCGGCGTAGGAGCCACGCTCGTCGGTGCGCACACCGTCGGCCGGAGCCGCGTCGCTCGTCAGCGACTGCACCCGGCTGGCCGACTGGGTCGAGGCGAGCACCTGGCCGTCCGGGTCGAGCACCTGGGCGAGCAGGGTCGAGCCGGCCGGGACCGGGAGCGTGGTGGGTAACTGGCCATCGCGCACCAGCGCGGCGAGGGCGTCCGACTCGACCCGGGTCTGCGTGTCGAGGTCATGCACCCGGCCGGCCGAGAAGATCGCTGCGACAGCAACTGTGCCGATCACCAGGGCCACACCCAGTGGGACCGCGGCCGACACCACGATGCGCGTGCGCATGGACCGACGCGCCCACCAGCCGCCGGCGGTTGCCGGCCGCGTCATCCGCCCGCCACCCGGTAGCCGCCGCCGCGCACCGTCACGATGCTGTCGCGGCCCAGTTTGCGACGCAGGTAGCCGACGTAGACCTCGACGATGTTGGGGTGGGTGTCGGGGTCCGCGTCGAAGACCCGCTCCAGCAACTCCAGCTTGCTGACGACCACGCCGTTGCGCCGCAGCAGATGTTCGAGCAGCCGAAACTCCCTCGGCGTCAGCTCCACGCCGTCACCAGCGACGGTCACCGTGCGCCGCGCCGGGTCGAGGGCGATCGCGCCGGCCCGTAAGGTCGCCGGCACCTGCTCCCGACCGCGTCGGGCCAGGGCGTGCAACCGGGCCACCAGGACGACGTACGCGAAGGGCTTGACGAGGTAGTCGTCGGCGCCGAGATCGAGGGCGTCGGCGAGGTCGTACTCCCCGTCCTTGGCCGAGAGCATCAGCACCGGCGTCGGATCGGCCCGCGCGCGCAGACGCTTGAGCACCTCATAACCAGACAGTCCCGGCAGCATGATGTCGAGTACCACCGCGTCGTACGACGAACCGGCGCAGGCCTGCAGGGCGGCCGGACCGTCGTGGACGACGTCGACGGCGAACCCGTCGGCAACCAGGCCGCGGGCCAGGGCGCCGACCATGCGCACCTCGTCGTCGACCAGCAGCACCCGCACCTCGACATCCTCACCTGCCGGCCCGGGACCGCTCTCAGCCGGCACTCAGCACAGGCTCGCCGTGGGCGAGCACGCTCATCCCATGACTTCCTCACGAACCCTTCGTCGCCGGGCCGCCTGGTCCGTGCCGGTCCTCACCGCAGCAGCCGTCGGCGGCGCTGCCCTGCTGCCATCGGCCGCCTCGGCCAGCGCCCATCCCAAGTTGCCGGTGCGTACCGCGGCCCAGTTGCTCACCGCCGTGCAGCACAGCTCGGTGGAGCACCTGTCGGGCACTGTCGTGGAGACCGCCCGGCTGGGTCTACCCACGCTGCCCGGCGCAGACAACGCCGCGTCGCTGAACTGGCAGACGCTGGTCACCGGCACGCACACGGCGCGGGTCTGGCTCGACGGCCAGGACCGCCAGCGGCTGGCGCTGCTCGGCCAGCTGTCCGAATCTGACGTCGTGCACCAGGGCCGGGACCTGTGGACCTACGCGAGCGGCAGCCAGAAGGTCGAGCACACCGACCTCGGACCTGCGCACGCCAGCGCACCCGAGGTGACCCGCGCCACGCCGCAGGGCACCGCGGAGCAGGCCCTCAAGGCGATCGATCCGTCGACCGCGGTCACGGTCGACCGCACCGCCCGGGTCGCCGGCCGGGCGGCGTACACGCTGGTCCTGACGCCGCGGGACAGTCGCTCGACCGTGCGCAAGGTGCTCATTGCCATCGACGCCCAGCACAACCTGCCGCTGCGGGTGCAGGTCTTCGGCGCGGCGAAGGCGCCGGCGTTCGAGACCGGCTTCACCGACGTGTCCTTTGCCCGCCCGGCGGCATCGGTGTTCCGCTTCAGCCCGCCAAAAGATGCCAAGGTCAGCACCCACCCGCTCGACCTCGCGAAGGCCGCGACGCGCCCGGGCACGAACCGGACCCGGCCGACCGCCAGGATGCAACCGACCGTGCTGGGCAGTGGTTGGACCTCTGTCGTCGAGCTGCCAGCTGGCAACACCGGCGCGGCTGCGATCGGGGCCGGTGGCTCGACGGGCGCGTTGCTCAGCCGGCTGACCACCACGCTGCCCAGCGGTGACCGCCTGGTGACCAGCGCGCTGCTCAATGTGCTGCTCGCCAAGGACGGCCGGATTCTGGTCGGCGCCGTTTCGCCGGCGGTGCTGCAACAGGCCGCCGCCGGTCAGCTCAGGTGACTGTCACCACTGCCGCGCGCGAGCTCGTCGCGGCTGTGTCGGGCTTGCCGCCAGCGGTTCGGACCACCGGGCTGACCCGCCGGTTCGGTTCGCAAGTTGCCGTGGACAGCGTCGATCTGCTGGTGCCGCACGGCGCGGTCTACGGCTTCCTCGGGCCCAACGGCTCGGGCAAGACCACGACGATCCGGATGCTGCTCGGGCTGCTGTCGGCAGACCGTGGCGAGGTCGAGCTGCTCGGCGCGTCGATGCCGGCTCGGGCGGGCGATGTCCTGCCGCTCGTCGGCGCACTCATCGAAGGCCCGGCCTTCCATCTGTCGCTGTCCGGCGCCGCCAACCTGCGGCGGCTCGATGTCAGTGACGCGACCGCCGACCCGTCCACGAGCAAGGCGCGCATCGCCGACGCCCTGCGCCGGGTGGGGCTCACCGCGGCGGCCGGCAAGCGCTACCGCAACTACTCCCTCGGAATGAAGCAGCGGCTGGGACTTGCGGCGGCGCTGCTGCAACCCCGCGACCTGCTCGTCCTGGATGAGCCGACCAACGGCCTCGATCCGCAGGGCACCCGCGAGGTCAGGCACCTCATCCGCGAGTTGGCGGCCGACGGCACCACCGTGCTGGTCTCGAGCCATCTGCTGGCCGAGGTCGAGCAGGTCGCGACGCACGTCGGCATCATGTCCGGTGGTCGGCTGATCCGGCAGGGGACGCTCGATGAGGTGCTGTCCGGCGGGGCGGCCGTGGTCCGGATCGCCACGCCGGACATTGATGTCGCGGTCGCGGCACTGACGTCGCTGGGCCTGCCGGACGCCGAGGGCGATGCGTTCCGGCAGTCGGTCCAGGCCAGCATCGGCGCCATTCCCACCGAGACGGTGGCGGCGGCTCTCGTGGCTGCTGGGGTCCGGTTGCGCGGCCTCGCCGTCGAGCGACCGGCCCTTGAGGACCTGTTCGTCTCACTGACCGGTGAGGGTTTCGATGTCCTCCGCTGATCTCGCGCTCGCCCCCGCGACATCCCCGCCGATCCGCTACCGGGGCGCCTTCCTACGTCTCTACCGCGGTGAAGTCCGCCTCGTGCTCGGTCGCCGCCGCAACCTCGCGCTCTTGATGGTTCTCGCCGTGGTCCCCGTGCTGATCGGCGTCGCAGTGTTCCTGAGCACCCCCCGCGGCGGGGAAGGGCCGCAGTTCCTCGGCCAGATCACCGGCAATGGGCTGTTCCTCGTCTTCACGGCGCTGACCGTGTCGCTGCCATTCTTCCTGCCGCTCGTGGTCGGGGTCGTCGCCGGCGACAGCATCGCCGGCGAGGCCGGCTCTGGGACGCTGCGCTATCTGCTCACCGTGCCCGTGTCCAGGGGCCGGTTGCTCGCCGTCAAGGCGCTGGGCGTCGCGACGTACACCGCCCTGGCTGTGCTGACCGTTGCAGTGGTCGGCCTGGTCACCGGCGCGCTGCTGTTCGGGCTGCACGACGTCACCCTGCTGTCCGGCGACACCGTCAGCCTGGCCAGCGGTCTGCTCAGGAGCCTTGGCATCGCGGCGTACGTCATCGTGGCGCTGTTCGGCCTGGCTGCCGGTGGGGTTTTCGTCTCCACATTGACCGAGAACGCCATCGGGGCCATGGCCACCACCATCGGGCTGGCGGTGTTCTCGGCGCTGCTCGACGCCGTGCCGCAATTGAGCTCGATCCACGCAGCGCTGCTCACCCACAACTGGCTGGGGTTCGGTGAGTTGCTCCGTGGCAGCGTGGACACCGGTGCTCTGCTGCGCTGGAGCCTGCTGCATCTGACCTACGCGGCCGTTTTCCTGAGCCTTGCCTGGGCCCGGCTACAGACCAAGGACATCACCAGCTGACGCTACCGGCTCGGCGGTCCGACGACGGCAATTCCGGGAAAGCGGGCGTTGGCATCTACGATCGCTCATGGCCACGACCACTTTCCGCACCGTTACCTGCCAACTGGGCCACGACGTGCCCGTCGAGGCGGTCGAAACCGTCGAGCTGGCACTGGATGCGCTGCGCTACGACCTCGACGTGTGCGAGGTGCACGCCGAGGAGGTCCGCGACGTCGTCGAGGAGTTCGTCGGTGCCGGCCGGCGCCTGCCCGCCCGCGGCCGACGGGTGGCTGCCACCCGTCGGCGACGCGCGCCGCGATGAGCAGCGCTCCCCTCCAGATCGACGTCGACCCGGCCGAGGTGGGGTTCGACACCAGCCGGCTCGCCCACATCGACAGCCACTTCGCGTCGTACGTCGATGACGGGCGGCTCGCCGGTTGGCTGGCGGTGGTGGCACGTCGCGGCCAGATCGTGCACGTGGGCTCCGGTGGGCTGCGCGATGTCGAGGCCGGGCTGCCGGTCGAGCACGACACGCTGTGGCGGATCTACTCGATGACCAAACCGGTGACGGCGGTCGCCGCGATGGCGCTCTACGAGCGCGGTGCCTTCTCGCTCAACGACCCGGTGTCGACATGGATCCCGTCGTTCAAGGACTCGCGCGTCTACCGCACCGGGCCGCCGCACGCCCCGGTGACCGTGCCCGCCACCGAGCCGATCCGGATGTGGCATCTGCTGAGCCACACCGCCGGCCTGACCTACGGCTTCACCCAGTCGAGCACCATTGATGCGATGTACCGCGCCGCCGGCTCGGACTTCGGCCAACCAGCGGGGATGGATCTGGCTCAGGTCTGCGACCTGTGGGCCTCGATGCCGCTGCTGTTTGAGCCCGGCAGCGCCTGGAACTATTCGGTCGCCACCGACGTGCTCGGCCGGGTCTGCGAGGTCATCGCCGGCAAGCCGCTCGATGAGGTCTTCGACGAGCTCGTCCTCGGCCCGCTGGGCATGCACGAGACCCGCTGGTGGGTCGACGGTCCCGACGCCGGGCGTCTCGCCGCCCTCTACGTCCCTCATCCCGAGACGGGCCGCGCCGTACGCCACGATGCTGTGGGTTCGTGGGCGCTGCGTCGGCCCGACATGCTCGGCGGGGGAGGCGGTCTCATCAGCACCGCCGGCGACTACCACCGCTTCACCTCGATGCTGCTCGGCGGCGGAGCCTTGGACGGCGTCCGGATCCTCGCGCCGCGAACCCTTGCCTACATGACGACCAACCACCTGCCGGGTGGGGCGACGCTCGCCCAGATCGGTCGCGGCCAGTTCGCCGAGGCGGCGTACGACGGGATGGGGTTCGGCCTCGGCTTCAGCGTGCTCGTCGACCCGGTGGCCAGCAAGGTCCCGGCCAGCAAGGGTGAGTTCGCCTGGGGAGGCGCCGCCAGCACCGCCTTCTGGGTCGATCCGGTCGAGCAGGTCACGGCGATGTTCTTCACCCAGCTGCTGCCCTCCAGCACATACCCGTTGCGGGGTGAGCTCCGGCAGCTGGTGTACGGCGCGCTCGTCGGCTGACCGGACGGCGGCACCGACCGGATTCGCCACACCCCTTGCATGATCCACGGAAGCCCGGGCACCGCTGTGCTCATTTTTTTGGTGCTCCGGCTTCCGTGGATCACCGGGCTTGGTCTTGGCCTTTGCCCGACAGGGCGACCAGACCAGCAGGGAAGCGAAAGCCGGGGTGGCGACCGCACGCTCAGCAGGGCACGGACACGGCCCAGGTGACGCTGCTTTGCTGCTGATGTGATCGCCGCGGGGCCGCGATCGGCGCTGCTGCGTGTGGGCAGACCCGGGCCGGCGGGCCCATGACACGGGTCGCGGCGTGCTCCACGTAACGTTGCCGCCCATGACCACCTTCTGCGCGCCGTGTCTCGCTGACCTCGCCCTCGCCCGGGAGGCCGTCACAGCGGTCGGCGGCACCGCTTCCTGCATGGCGCACGCGGTCCTGCTCAGTCACCCCGGCGACGCCCCGGTCCGCCGACTGGCCCGACTGTCCGAGCTGCGCGCCCTCGCCGAGAGCAAGCTCGAGACGGCCAGCATCGAGGAGCAGCCGCGGCTCGAGTTGCTCGTGCAGGAGTACGCCCTCGCCGGGGCGATGGACATGACCGTGCCGCTGAGGGACCTGGCGGGTGACCGCACCCCGCGCGACCCGAAGTCACGCCGCAACCGGCCCGGCCGTGGACCCCGCCCCGAGGGGGAGCACGAGCCCCGACCCGACCGCGAGCCCCGACCCGACCGCGAGCCCCGGCCGGACCGCGGCCCCCGGCCGGACCGTGGACCGCGTGGCGATCGTGGGCCCCGCTCCGGCGGCGAGCGGCCGACCGAAGCCGGCAGCGAGGCCGTCGCAGCCGCCTCGTCGACGGCGTCGGCCGCCGATGCACCGGCGGCCACCGGCGGCCCGACCGAGGCCGTGAGCGCCCCCTCTACGCCCCAGCCCTCGGACGTCGCTGCTCCCTCGACCAACGGTCAGGGCAGCACCCCGGCAGCCGCGCCGGCCCCGGCGACCGAGCCGCGCCCGACCAGCCCGGCCCCGGCGACCGAGTCGACCCCGGCCAGCGCCGCGCCGGCCCCGGCGGCCGATTCGAGCGCCCCGGCGGCCCAGCCGCGCCCGGTCAGCCCGGCGCCGGAGTCGAGCAGCCAGCCGTCCTCCAGCGCGCCCGCCGAGTGACCGTTCCATAAGCTCGCCGCATGCCGCTTCCCGTCTGGCCGACCGCCCTCGGCCTGGCGGGCGGGATCGGCCTCGACGCCCTGCTCGGCGATCCCCGTCGGGGCCATCCCGTCGCCGCGTTCGGCACCTTCGCGGCCGCCGCGGAGCGGGCCGTCCACCGTGACTCGCGGGCCGTCGGCACGGCGTACGCCGGGGCACTGGCGCTCCTGGCCGCCAGCGTCGGTGTGGGCCTGAACCGGGCCGCCCGGACACCGCTGCGCCGGGCCGTCGTCACCGCGACGGCGACCTGGGCCGTTGTCGGCGGGACGACGCTGCGCCGTGAGGCCGCAGTGATGCGCCGCCTGCTCGAGACCGGTGATGTCGATGGCGCGCGCGGCCGGCTCAGCCACCTGTGCGGCCGGGACCCGTCGGCGCTCGACATCGCAGGGCTGTCCCGGGCCACGGTGGAGTCGGTGGCCGAGAACACCTCGGATGCGGTCGTCGGCCCGCTCGTCTGGGGCGCGGTCGGCGGCGTGCCAGGGCTCTTGGCGTATCGCGCGGTGAACACCCTTGACGCAATGGTGGGGCACCGGTCGGAGCGCCATGCCCGCTTCGGCTGGGCTGCTGCCCGGCTCGACGACGTCGTCAACCTCGTGCCGGCGCGGCTGACCGCTGCGCTCGCGGTCGCCCTCGCACCGGTCGTCGATGGCCGGCCGCGGGCGGCGCTGCGGGTCTGGCGTCGAGACGGCCGCAAGCACCCGTCACCGAACGCCGGCCCCGTCGAGGCCGCCTTCGCCGGGGCGCTCGGCCGCACCCTCGGCGGGCAGCTGTGCTACGGCACGAGGGTCGAGGATCGGCCGCTGCTCGGTGACGGACCCGCTCCGGACGTCGCTGACATCGCCCGCGCCGCAAGGCTTTCGGCTGCCGTCAGCCTCGCTGCCGCGGGGCTCGCTGTCGCCGTACGGTCGCTACATTGACGCGGGACCAGCCGTGAAAGGCGCCCTGCTCGTCGCGGGCACGACCTCCGACGCCGGCAAATCCGTGCTCACCGCAGGCCTGTGCCGGTGGCTGGCCCGGCAGGGCGTCAAGGTCGCGCCGTTCAAGGCGCAGAACATGAGCCTGAACAGTGCCGTCACCGTCGACGGCGCGGAGATCGGCCGGGCCCAGGCGATGCAGGCGGCCGCGGCCGGCATCGAACCCGAAGCCGCGATGAACCCGGTCCTACTCAAGCCCGGCAGCGATCGCACCTCCCAGGTGGTGCTGCTCGGCCGGCCCTATGCCGAGGTGTCGGCCCTGACCTACCGCGACCACAAAGCGGCGCTCCTCGGGGTGGCGCTGGAGTGCCTGGCGGACCTGCGTTCGCGGTACGACGTGGTCATCTGCGAGGGAGCCGGCAGTCCGGCCGAGATCAACCTGCGGGCCACCGACATCGCCAACATGGGGCTGGCCCGGGCCGCGCAGCTGCCGGTCCTGGTGGTCGGCGACATCAACCCGGGCGGGGTGTTTGCGGCGATGTTCGGCACCCTCGCGCTGCTCTCACCCGAGGATCAGGCGCTGGTGTGTGGCTTCGTGGTGAACAAGTTCCGGGGCGACCCGGCGCTGCTGGCGCCGGGGCTTGACATGTTGCACGGGCTGACCGGCCGCCCGACGCTCGGGGTGGTGCCCTGGACAGAGGGGCTCGAGCTCGATGTGGAGGACTCCCTCGGCCTGAGTGCGCCCGTCGCCCCGGTGCCCGCGGTCGGCCGGGACGTGTTGCGCGTGTCGGTGATCCGGCTCCCGCGGCTGTCGAACTGGACCGACATCGACGCGCTGCGAACCGAACCAGGTGTGCTGGTGCGGTTCGCCACGACGCCTGAAGAGCTGGCGGACGCCGATCTGGTCATCGTGCCAGGCACCCGCGCCACCGTCGAGGACCTCGGCTGGCTGCGTCGACGCGGGCTCGATGTCGTCCTGGCCGACCGGGCCGCTGCCGGACGACCGGTGCTGGGGATCTGTGGCGGCTACCAGTTGCTGGGCGCCTCCGTGCAGGACACCGTCGAGTCGAGGGCCGGCGAGGTGCAGGGGCTCGACCTGCTGCCCGTCCGGACGGTCTTCGGCGCCGACAAGGTGCTCGGCCGACCGGTTGGGTCCTGGCGGGGGAGGGAGGTGACCACTGCGTATGAGATCCACCACGGCGTCGTACAGGTGCACGGGGGCGAGAGGTTTCTGGACGGCTGCCAGGTGGGCAGCGTCGCCGGCACCGTCTGGCACGGGGCGCTGGAGAGCGACGGCTTCCGGCGGGCCTATCTGGCTGAGATTGCTGCTGTGGCTGGCCGGGACTGGCAGCCCGGCACGGCCCGCTTCGAAGCCGTCCGGCAGGCCCGGCTCGATCTACTCGGTGACGTCGTGGCCAGTGCGCTCGACACCACCGCCGTCAGCAGGCTGATCGAGCACGGGGCGCCGGCCGGCTTGCCCTTCGTCCCGCCTGGCGCCCCCGCCTGCCCCCGGTTCCCGTGATCATGGCGTTTGTGCGGTGCAGCTAGGCGGAGCCGGCCAGCACAATGTCCGTGATCGACGGGGGAGTGGGCGAGGTCAGGCGGGGACGGCCAACTCGACTGCGCGGACGGCCGCGTCGCGGTCGACGCGGACCAGCGCGAACATCGTCAGCGACGCGAGGAGCAGCAGGCCGCCGCCGACCATGAAGCCGAGGTCCCAGCCCTGCACGAGGTTGGCGAAGGGGTTGCGCGACGGGGTGAGCGCGTTGGTGCGGGCGGTGCTCACCGCGGTGAGGATGGCCAAGCCGAGCGCGCCACCGATCTGCTGGCCGGCGTTGAGCAGTGCGGAGGCGATGCCCGCGTCCTCCTCGGGCACGCCCGCAACGGCGGCGCTCGTCAGCGCCACGAAGGTGAAGCCCATGCCGATGGCGACCAGCGCGAGGGAGGGCAGGACCACCCCGAGGTAGGACGAACCGGGCTCGAGCCGCAGGCCGAGCGTGATCAGGCCGAGGCCGGCCAGCAACGGTCCGCCGGTGAGCAACGGTCGGGGGCCGACACGACTCAGCAGCTGCGACCCGATGCCGGCGCCGACGCCGATCAGCACGGTCATCGGCAGGAACGCGAGCCCGGACCGGACCGGGGAGTAGCCGTTGACCTTTTGCATCCACAGGATGAGGAAGAAGAAGATCGCAAAGATGCCGGCCCCGACGAGCAGGGCGCCGATGTCGGCACCAGCCAGGCTGCGTGATCGGAAGAGTCGGAAGGGCACCAGCGGCGAGCGGACCGTGCGCTGGACGAACACGAACCCGGCGATCAGCAGCGCGGACAGCACCAAGGTGCCGACGGTGCGAGTCGAGACCCAGCCGTACTGGTTGCCCTTCACGAGGGCGAACACGAGCGACATCAGCCCGCCGGTGATGAGCACGGCGCCCGGGATGTCGAAGCCCTGCGCCTGCTCGTCGCGGCTGTCTGGGACGAACAGCACGGCGCCGAGCAGCGCGATTGCGGCGATGGGCAGGTTGACGAAGAACACCCAGCGCCAGGAGGCGTACTCGGTGAGGACGCCGCCGAGGATCAGGCCGAGCGCCGCCCCACCGGCGGTGATGGCGGCGTAGATGCCGAACGCCCGATTGCGCTCCTTGCCCTCGGTGAAGATGACGGTGATGAGCGACAGCGCCGCTGGCGACATGAGTGCCCCGCCGACGCCCTGCAAGCCGCGTGCGCTGAGCAGCACGCCAAGGTTGCCGGCCAGGCCCCCGATGAGCGAGGCGCCGGCGAACAGGACCGCCCCCGCCATGAAGACCTTCCGGCGGCCGATGCGATCGGCCAGCTTGCCGCCGAGCAGCAGGAAACCACCGAAGGTGAGGGTGTAGCCGGTCACCACCCACTGCAGATCGGCGTCGCTGCGGATGGCCAAGGCCCGGCTGATATTCGGCAGGGCGACATTCACGATGGTGGCGTCGAGCACCACCATGAGCTGGGCGATCGCGAGCACGAGGAGGGCGCGCTGCTTGTTGAGCGTGCGGTCGGACGGCTGGTCCGCGGTGCGGGCCTGGTCGACGAGGGTCATACGCTGCCTCCAGAAGTTTGACTCAACGACCGTAGAGGACCCCGCCGGGGTGAGTCAACCGCTGTAGAGTGAAGGTCGTGACAGCAGCCGTGCCCCGTGACGAGCGTCGCCGGCGGACCGAAGCAGCGATCCTGGACGCTGCCCGGGAGTTGTTCAGCGACACCGGATTCGAGCGTACGACGATCCGCGGCGTCGCTGCCCGCGCCGGCATCGACCCGGCCCTGGTGATGCAGTACTACGGCAATAAGGAGGGGCTGTTCGCGGCCGCGGCCCGGTGGCACATCGACCAGGCAAGCATCCTGGACGCGGACCGTGAGGAGCTGCCGACAGCGGCCATCCGCGACCTGCTCGGCCATTTCGAGGACGCCGACGACCGCGACTCGGCCGCCGCCCTGTTGCGCAACTGCCTCACCCACCCGGCGGCCGCCGAGGTCATGCGGGACCAGGTGAT
Source organism: Frankiales bacterium (assembly GCA_043747515.1). Taxonomy (GTDB): domain Bacteria; phylum Actinomycetota; class Actinomycetes; order Mycobacteriales; family SCTD01; genus JAYSQK01. Next base: position 17,688 of record JAYTOZ010000368.1, read on the forward strand.
GTGCGACCGCGCGGCGGCGGTCGCCGCGAAGATCGACGCGCCGGACGCCGAGCTCCGAGCTGCGCTGTTCGGAGCCACGATGATGGGCCTGGGGATGGCGCGCTATCTGATGGAGCTCGAGCCACTGGCCAGTGCTTCCCGCGAGGACATCGAGCGACTGCTCGCCCCCGCGCTCGCCGCGCTCCTCGTGTAGCTCGCCTCAGGAGGTCGGCACCACCATCGATACCCCCGAGCGCTTGGCGCCGGTCCGCAAGCCCGTGCGGTAGCTGAGGTCCAGGCCGTCGATCCGGACCAGACCAGGCCGGCGTGGGGTGACCCGGACCAGCAGCTCGGCGCCGCCGGGTCGCTGCGAGAGCAGGACGTCGGCCGGGCGGAACGGCACCGGCGAGCCGCCCTGATGGGGCGGCTGGTCGAGCTGGGCGCCGACGCCATCCGGGTCGGCGTGACGCCGGCAGAGCAGCACGCCGATGGTGGCCCCGGAGCTGTTCTCCAACAGGTGGGGGATCACCCGTTGCAGCCCCAGCGCCCCGCCCCCCGATTCGACCCCTGCTGCCGGCCAGATCGTCCGGCCGACGGCGGTGGGGGCAGTCACCTGATTGCCGGACGGCGACAGTGCGTCCGCGTGGGTGAGCCACCAGCCGCCGGCTGTCAGCAGCACCGTCACCAGCATCGCGATGGTGCTGACGGTCGGCGCTCGGCGGACCGCCGGCGGAGCTGTCGTCGGCACTGTCCCTGCTCCCTCCGGCGCGAGCATGCCACGGTGTGGACGGCGCGGAAGCGCCGCGGTGAGGATCGGGGAGAATGGGCTGGTGACCCTGCTGCTGTTGTCCACCGCCGACACCGACCTGCTCGCCGCGCGAGCCGTCCAGGACCCGGCAATCCCGCTGCGCCTGGCCAACCCCGCCCGGACCGGCACGGTCGACCTGGCCGGCGTGTCGATCGTCGTGGTCCGGTTACTCGGTGGCCGCCGGGCCTGGGACGGGCTCGACGCGCTCGCCGCCGGCTGTGCCGCCGCCCGTATCCCGCTGGTGGCACTGGGTGGCGAGGGCACGGTCGACGCCGAGCTCACCGCGCTGTCGACCGTCCCGGCCGGGGTGGTCGCCGACGCAGCGGC
>JAYTOZ010000369.1:0-4489 GCA_043747515.1 Frankiales bacterium
GCGCGCCGCAGCCGCGCCGATCATGGGTTTTGTGCGGTGGCCGCACGCTCAGCGATGCGGCAACAAGTCCATGATCGGCGCAAAGGTGCGGGCAGGGCCCGTCACGATCGCGAACCTACGCCGAACCAGCGCTCGAGCACCTGCGCGACGCCGTCCTCGTCGTTGCCGGCGGTGACCTCGTCGGCGGCCTCGAGCACCTCGGGGTGGGCATTCGCGACGGCGATCGCGTGACCGGCCCAGGTGAGCATCGGCAGGTCGTTCGGCATGTCGCCGAAGGCCACGACATCGGCCGCGGCAACGCCGTACGACGCCGCAAGTGAGGCAAGTCCGGATGCTTTGGACACGCCCGCGGCGCTGACCTCGAGCAGGCCGTCGGAGGAGGAGTGCGTCAGGGTCGCTCCGTCGCCGACAGCGATGCGGGCCGCGGCAAGCAGGCCGTCGGCGTCCATGTCCTCGTGCCGGGCGAGCAGTTTCACGACGCCGGCCGCGAGCAGCTGCTCGACGGGGGCCTGGGTCACCGAGTCGGTCGAGTCCCACCGTGGCCGGTAGGCCGGCTCGTGCGCAAAGCCGGCGTCGTGCCGCTCCACGGCGAACGTGATGCCGGGCAGGTCCCGCCGCAGCGACGCCACCACGTCACTGGCCGCCTCGCGGGACAGCAGGTCGGTCCGCACCACCTGCTGCGCGTGCAGGTCGTAGACGACGGCACCGTTGGCGCACACCGCCAGCCCGCGATGGCCGGTGGCCTCGGCGATCTCGTGCATCCACCGAGGCGGTCGGCCGGTCACCATGACGAACGGCACGCCCGCCGCCTCCACCGCGGCAATCGCGGCGCGGGTGCGCTGCGAGATGGTCCCGTCGCTGCGCACGATCGTGCCGTCGAGGTCGGTCGCGACGAGCCGTGGCGGGCCGGTCATGCAGGCACCAGCTCGGTCCGGCCGCCGAGCAGCGGCTGCAGGGCGGCCGGCACGTGCACCGAGCCGTCCTCACGCTGGTGCACCTCGAGCAGCACCGCGATCGTCCGGCCCACCGCGCACAATGTGCCGTTGATCGTCGAGACCACCCGCGGGCCGACCGGTGTCCGCCACCGGATGCTGAGACGCCGGGCCTGGAAGTCGGTGCAGTTGCTGGTCGAGGTCAACTCCAGCCAGCGTTGCTGGGACGGCAACCAGGCCTCGCAGTCGAACTTGCGCGCTGCGGACGAGCCGAGATCACCTGCTGCCACGTCGATCACGCGGAAGGGAAGCTCGAGCTCGGTGAGGAACGCCTTCTCGTGGGCGAGCAGCCGCTGATGCTCCTCGACGGCGTCCTCGGCTGCGACGTAGGAAAACATCTCCACCTTGTCGAATTGGTGCACCCGGATGATGCCGCGGGTGTCTTTGCCGTAGGAGCCGGCCTCGCGCCGGAAGCAGGACGAGAAGCCCGCGTAGCGAAGGGGGAGGCCGTCGAGGACCTCGCCGGAGTGGTAGGCGGCCAGCGGCACCTCGGAGGTGCCGACGAGGTAGAGCTCGTCGTCCGCGAGCCGGTAGACCTCCGCCGCGTGGGCGCCGAGGAAGCCCGTCCCCTCCATCGACGACGGCAGCACCAGCGCCGGCGGGATCATCGGCGTGAAGCCGGCCTCACAGGCGCGCGCCACCGCCAGGTTGACGAGCGCCAGCTCCAGCAGCGCGCCGACCCCGGTGAGGAAGGCGAACCGCGCGCCGCTGACCTTGGCTCCCCGCTCGGTGTCGATGGCCTTGATCCGCTCACCGATCTCGAGATGATCGTTGACCGGGAAGCTGTACGCCGGGACATCGCCGACCTGCTCGACGACGAGGAAGTCGGCCTCGCCACCGGGTGGCGCCCCCTGGATGACGTTGGGCACGGCGAGGTGGGCTGCTCGCAGGTCCACGTCGGCCGCCGCCTGGGCCTGCTCGGCCTGCTTGACCTCGGCAGCAAGCGACGTGGCTATTGCCAGCAAGGCCGGCCGCTCCACCGGGCTCGCTTCGCGCACCCCCTGGGAGGCGACCTTCTGCTCACCGCGCAGGGTGTCGGCGAGGGTCACAGCAGCCCGGCGGGCCGCGTCGGCCGCGATCAGCGCGTCGACGAGCCCGGGGTCGTCGCCGCGGGCGATCTGGGAGGCGCGGACCCGCTCGGGGTCGTCGCGCAGGAGCTTGAGGTCGATCACCAGTCGAGGCTACCGGCGGCTCAGTTGCCGGCGCGCAAGCCCGCAAGCCATGCGGCGGCATCGGTGAAGTCGAGGTCCGCGGTGCCGGCCGTGACGACCGTCGACTCCCCGTCGGCCCGAGGGAAGCTGCCGAGGTAGCGCACCTCACTGCAGGTGCGGCGCAGGGCCGAGAGCGCCTCGCCGACCCGTGCATCGGCGACATGGCCCTCGCAGTCGATGGAAAACACGTAGCGACCGAGCCGCCCACCGGTCGGGCGGGACTCGATCCGGGTCAGGTTGATGCCGCGCACGCTGAACTCGGTCAGGATGCCGAGCAGCGACCCGGGCCGGTCGTCGACGACCACCACCAGCGCAGTGCGGTCGGACCCGGTCGGGGCCGGCGGCGGCCCGGGGCGGGACACCAGGACAAAGCGGGTGACGGCGCCTTCGTTGTCGTGGATGTCGCTGGCGAGTGGGCGCAGGCCGTAGTGCTCGGCCGCCACCGGCGCAGAGATCGCCGCGTCGTAGACGCCGAGGGACACCGAGCGGGCGGCGTCCGCCGTCGAGGGTGCGAGCACGACCACTGCCTCCGGGAGTTCGGCTCGCAGCCAGCGTCGGCACTGGGCTTCGGCGTGCGGATGCGTCGACACGGTCCGGATGTCGGCGTAGCCGGTGCCGGGGCGCACCAGCAGAGCGAAGCTGACTGGCAGCACGATCTCGCGGACGATCTGCAGCTGCTCGCCGGTCGCCAGCTCGTCGAGCGTCGTGGGCACCGAGCCCTCGACGGAGTTCTCGATCGGCACGACCGCGCTGTCGCACTCGTCCCGGCGTACGGCTTCGAGGGCGGCAGCGACCGAGGCATGCGGTTGCCGGTCCGCCCGGGCAGCCGCCGGCAGGGTCCTGAGCGCGGCCTCGGCGAACGTGCCGGCGGGGCCCAGATAGCCGAACCGCGGCGGGGGCGTGCCCGGCACGTCAGGCCCGCGAGAAACGGCGGCGGCGGGCCGGCGGCTCCGCCGTCTCAGTCGGCCGGGTCAGCGCTTTGGTGGCGTAGCCGATCGCCTCCAGCTCCTCCGGTGACAACGCGTGGTCGCTCTCGCCCGACGCGACACCCTTGGCGTAGGTGCGGGTCTCGCTGCGCCCGTTAATGCTGGTCAGCACCAGACCGTCACCGGCGTCGTCGAGCAGCGCGGCCGAGAACGACAACCGGCCACCCATGTCGCCGAACGCGTCGTAGCGGACGACGGCAACGTGCCGCAACGCATCGGAAAGGTCCGCCCGGGCTGCGGCGAGGTCCTGACGGACGGCGCGGACATCCACCCGCAGGCCCTCGGCCTCCCGTTGCTGGCGGCCGACCACCTCGACGAAGGACGCCGATGTGTCGCTGCCGGTCAGGACGGTGTGGGCCTTGGCGAGCCGACCGACCCGGACGGCCAACGCGAGGCACACCCCGAGTGACAGCAGCGCGGTGGCCGCGCCGGCGATCGCGACGATCTCGAGGGCCTGCGGCTGAAGGAGCACCCCGCGTACGTTAGCGGGCCTGGGCGGACCGGGAGCCCACTCTCTGGACAGTCAGCTGAGCCGCCGACCCTCCAGCCGTCCAGGTTCGATCCGGATGAGGTTGCGTCGCGGGCCGGTCGCCCACGGCTGCGGAAGTGCCCCGGCCAACCGATCCTGCTCGGTGACCGACAGCCGCTTCGCCCGGCCGACCAGGACGACGCTGCGACCGCGTCGGGTGGTCTCCTCGACATCATCCACCTCGAAGGCGACCAGGTCGCGACGCTCGGCTGCCTGCAGCTTGGGACCGGGACCGGACGCAATCAGCACAGCCGCACCGTCCATCGCGTAGTTCACGACAACGATGTCCGGGACGCCTGCCCTGGCGATGTAGGCCAGCCGGCCGACCTGCCGGGCGGCGAGCAGCGCCAGGCACTCCTGCCGCGTCAGCCGCCCCAGGGCGCCTGGTTCGGGGCCCGGGTCGGCATCGGTGCCGAGTTCGGCCGTGAGCAACGTCCGCTGGGCGACCGTCACGGAGAGTTCTCGGGCTGCCTGACGGGCATTGTCGAGCGCGCCGGCCGGCAGCGCCCGGATGCTGCCGAGCAGGTCGAGGGTCCGGCCCAGGGCCGACCGTCGGGGTGTGCTGCCAGCCGCCATGGTGACTCCAAGTTGTACGCCGGGACAGGTCCGGCGGCCATCGTCGGCCGGCCGGTGCGGTCTGCGGCAGAGGACAAGGAGCTCAGCCGGGTGGGACCTAGGACCTGCGCTCGGGCACGACCTCGCGCCCCGCCGGCTGCGGTGGTGCCGGGAGCAGTGCCACCCGACGTCGCCACGGCACGGTGACCGGCGCCT
>JAYTOZ010000370.1:0-4035 GCA_043747515.1 Frankiales bacterium
ACCAGCAGCAGCGAGTCCAGGGTGCCGATCATCGCGTCGGGGCTGTCGCTCCTGGCCCGGTGCACCAGCTCCTGGCCGGAGCGGGCGAGCACGACGAGCGCGGCAATTGCCAACAGCGCGGCCACCGCGACGTAGATGAGGTCCTCGATGATGATGAGCAACCGGTTACCGAGCTTGACCGCCGCCGGCGGGCCCTCTGTTGGTCGGCTCATGGACGAGATCATGTCAGCCACAGCCGGGCAACGCCGGTGGCTCAGGCCCGGCTCCCTCGTTGCAGGCCCGCGCGGTGGGCGAGTTCGACCGCTTCGAGCGACGAGTGCACCCCGAGCTTGGTCAGCGTGCGGCGCCGGTGGGTCCGGACGGTGTTGACCGACAGGAACAGTCGCCGCGCGATGGCGGCCTGGTCAAGGCCGTCGATCATGCACCAGAGCACGTCGAGCTCACGGTGGGTCAGCGTGTCGATCGGTTCGGCCTTCGTTCCGACCGGCTCGGCCAGCAGCAGGGCGAGCACATCCGTGAGCATGGCCGGCGGCAGCCACGTCTCGCCGGAAAGGATCGCCCGGATGGCCGTCAGCAGCATCTCCACCGATGCCGACTTCGGCACCCACCCACGCGCCCCGGATCGCAGCGCCGCGACCACCCCCGCCGGGTCCTCAGCCTCGCTGATGCACAGCAGCAGCGGGGGCTGCTCGAGGGCCGCCAGTTCGTCGGTCAGCTGTTTGCCGTCCGCCGCGCATTCGAACAGCACGAGGTCCGGTCCGGCGCTGCGGGCGATGGCGACGGCGGCCGGGACGTCGGTCGTCGCGCCGACGACCTCCAGATCCTCCTCGACGTCGAGCCGCACGGCCACGGCCTCACCAAACACCTTGTGCAGGTGATGGACGAGGATCCGGGCTCGCCCACGGCTCACCGGCCATGGGGCGAGGACGGGCACGAACCTCACGGTCGGCGCCGGGGACATGGCTTCACCCATCACGCCCACCCATGGCCTCCATGACGGGCATCCCCCGAGTCGGCCGCGCGGGTCGGTCTGCGCAGCGTGCCTGGTGCCCCCGTGGTCATGGGTGACGGGGCAATCAAGCACCGACGGCCGGCCGTTTTGCAAGACTTTTACCAGCAGATGGCCCGAAATGACCAGACGACCACCCGGTTCAGGCGTCGTCGTGACCGCCCGACCAGCAGCCCGATCGGATAGCGGCACGGTGGTCGCCTTTGCCGCGTGTACGTCGGGCAGCGTGGCGGGCCCAACCGGTCGCTGTCGGTCCGCGGGGTGGCGCCGGTCGCCGCGCGAGACGCAACCTTCGACGCTACCTGACCTTCACCAGATCGATGACGAAGATCAGATCGCTGTCGGGCGGGATCGGTCCGCTCCCCGCCGCGCCGTAGCCGTCCTTACTCGGGATCAGCACCTCGCGCCGGCCACCGATCCGCATCCCCAGGGTGCCCTTGTCGAAGCCGTCGATGACCTTCTGAGCACCGAGCTGGAACGGCAACACTTCCTTGACGCCCCTGCTCCAGGACGAGTCGAACTCCTTGCCGTCCTTGTAGAGCAGGCCGAGATATTTCACCGCCACCGTCGACCCGACCTTGGCCTCGGCGCCCGTGCCGACGACGAGGTCGATCGTCTGCAACGCGCACGGCGCCGGTTTGTCGGAGACCTCGATGACCGGCTTCTTGGTCAGGTCAGTGCTTGCCCCGGGCGGCGCGGGCGCAGTAGCCGGTCCGTTGACGCAGGCGGTGAGCGCGGAGCCCTGGCCCGGCTGCTCGGTGACACCGGTCGGCGTGCTGACAGTCGCGGTGTTGCCGCTATTGCCGCCGCCGCATCCGGCGAGGGTGAGTACGAGGACGGTGCCGATCAGGACGCGCTTCACGCAGGTGCCCCCAGGAGGATCTCGAGACGGGAGGTCGCCAGCCGTTTGAAGGCCCGGCGCGGACGCGTGCGGTCGAGCACGGCGGCCTCCAGGCTGGCAGCCGCAAGGGTGCGCGGCTCACCGTCCGGGCCGGACGTCGACAGCGCCGCCACCGCGAGGGTGAGCGCCTCGGCCAGCGGCAGGTCGGGCCGGTGGTCCTGCGCGACCCGGGCCACGATGGGCTCCCCCGCACCGCCCATCACGACGTAACCGTGCTCCTCGGCCACTGACCCGTCGTACGTCAGGCGGTAGATCTGATCGTCGTCGCTGCTGTTGCCGACCTCGGCCACGCACAGCTCGACCTCGTAGGGCTTGCCGGCCTCGGTGAAGATCGAACCGAGCGTCTGCGCGTAGGCGTTGGCCAGGCCCCGGCTGGTGACGTCGCTGCGGTCGTACTGGTAGCCACGCAGATCGGCGTAGCGGACACCGGCCAGCCGTAGATTTTCGAACTCGTTGTACTTGCCGACCGCCGCGAAGGCGATCCGGTCATAGATCTCGCTGATCTTGTGGAGCGCCTTGGACGGATTCTCCCCGCAGAACACGATGCCGTCGGCGTAGGCCATCACGAGGACAGACCGGCCGCGGGCGATGCCCTTGCGGGCGTAGTCGCTCTTGTCTTTCATGATCTGTTCGGGTGAGACGTAGAACGGCATGGACACGGTGGTCGGCACTCCTTCTGCTGTGGCCGGAACGGTGGGTGCTCGTTGGCTCAGCCGCCCGGGTTGGTCATCCGCTCGTCCACGACGCTCTGCACGACGGCGCCGACCTCTTCGTCCGGCAGGCGTCGCACGCCGTCGCCGTCGACCGACATGACGACCGGATAGATCCGGCGGGTCAGGTCGGGGCCACCGGTGGCGGAGTCGTCATCGGCGGCGTCGTAGAGCGCATCGACGCACAGGCGCACCACGCTGGCCTCGTCGAGACCCTCGCGGTAACGCTTCTTCAAGGCGCTGCGGGCGAAGACACTGCCACTGCCGACGGAGTGAAAACTGTGCTCCTCGTAGCGCCCGCCGGTCACGTCGTAGGAGAAGATCCGGCCGAGGGCGCCGTCGAGGTCGTAGCCGGCGAACAGGGGGACGACAGCCAGCCCCTGCATGGCCATCCCGAGGTTGCCGCGGATCATCGCCGACAGCCGGTTGGCTTTGCCCTCCAGCGACATCGTCGAGCCCTCCAGCTTCTCGTAGTGCTCGAGCTCGACCTGGAACAGCCGCACCATCTCGATCGCGAGCCCGGCCGTCCCGGCGATCCCGACGCACGAGTAGTCATCGGCGGGGAAGACCTTTTCGATGTCGCGCTGGGCGATGACGTTGCCCATCGTGGCCCGGCGGTCGCCCGCCATCACCACCCCGTCGGCGTGCGTGACGGCGACGATCGTCGTGCCGTGCGGCGCTTCGACGAAACCGGGTGGCAGCGTCCGCCGGGACGGCAGCAGGTCGGGTGCGGCAGCGCCGAGGAAGTCGGTGAAGCTGCTGCTGCCGGGCGCCGTGAACGCCGCCGGCAGCCGCCCGTGCAAGCCTGCGTCCACTGCCATCTGGTGCTCTCCAAGTCGTTGGTCGCGCTGGTCTCCGCGGTTGGGCTCCACCCACCGCGGCTGCTCCGGTCTTGCACCCCGCCGATCAGCCGGCATGCCGACTGGGCCGTTCCGCCGACTATTCGCCGCCCTTCTGGACGTAGGACCGCACGAAGTCCTCGGCGTTTTCCTCAAGGACTTCGTCGATCTCATCGAGCAGTGCGTCGACGTCGTCACCGAGCTTCTCGACTCGCTCGTGGACGTCGGTTGCGGCCTCGGGAGCGACCTCGTCGACCTCCTCGGAGCTGCGCGAGGCGCGTTCCTGACCACCGGAATCCTTCGTCGCCATGACCGCTCCAAGCTCGTGGGGGTGACCTGTCACGAACCTACCTTCCGGCACCGACAACCTCCTGTCGGCCGCGTCGTGGCGGGCGAGGCCCAACAGGGCTGCTCAGGCGGGCCCGCTCCGCGACCGCGCCGGCCCCGGACGTCGAGTTGGCCCGCACCATGACCACAACAGTCGGCAAGGGTGCAGATCCGACCGTCAGCTGAGCGTGCCCGACCTGTGCCGGGGTCCTTGCGGAGGAGCCTTTCGTGCTGTTGTGGTCGCCGTTC
>JAYTOZ010000371.1:0-1730 GCA_043747515.1 Frankiales bacterium
CAGAGGATCTGGACGAGCTCGAGGTTGCCGAACCCCTGCAACCGCAGACCCGCTCCCGTCGTGGCGTCGAGCTCGACGATCAGGGTGTTGCGCATGTCATCGGCCGTCATCGTGCGCAGCGAGGCGTCGTCACGGATTTGCAGTCGGCGCATCGCCACAAGCAGCGCGCCTGCACCCGCCAAACTCTCGTTGTCCATGGCCTGGCCGCCACGCTGGGCGGTGCGTCCCTCGAGCTCGACGATGACCGTGTTGCGCATGTCGTCGTGGCTCATCGAGACCAGCTCGTGCTGGGTCCGGAACCCGCCGAGCAGGAGCACGCCTCGCAGCGGGAATGAGCGCACCGCCCGCGGTAGGACCTGGACGTCGACGAACTCGTGGGCCGGGTGTACAAAGCCGTAGCGCAGGGCGAAGCCGCCGCGGGAGTAGGCCCAGTCGGTCTGGCTCTCGGCCAGGGAGAGGGGCGCGACGCCGTCATACCGCACCCGGCCGTCGGGGTTCGTCGAGTGGACGACCAAGCCGGCCGCTGCACCGGTCACCCCCGTGTCGTAACCGCCGCCACGGCGCAGCTCGACCGTGTAGACCCGCCCGTCGAGCAGCGGCGAGGGAAAGGTGACGAGCACGTTCGGCGTCTGCGGCAGGGCGCTCACGTAGTTGCGGGCGTAGATCCGCACGGTCGGCGACGCGCGGACCTCGCTCTGGCCGAGCTGGCGGACCAGGGGGGTGTCCCCGAACCCCGGCAGGCGAAGGAGCTGCGCCCCTGCCACCAGTGCACCGACATCGCGCTGGGCCGGGTGGTCCAGTGCGACCCTGTCGTCCCGGGTCGTGTACGTAAGGCCGTCGGGCAGGGACGGCTCCGCGTCGCGGATGAACGTGAGCGTGCTGACGCGACTGCTCATGCAGGAGTACGGCGAGCGGTAGTCCATGCCCGCGGGGTCGAGCTCGTGATCGAAGCCGAAGCTATGACCGAGCTCCTGGCAACAGTCGACGAAAGGCGAGGCCACGTCGCAGACGGTGACCGGGATCGAGCGGGCACCCCCCGGGTCCGGCACGGTTGCGGAGGCTCCTCCGAACAGATCCGTAGGCTGGGCGAAGAGCAGCAGGAGGATGTCAATGTCACTCCAGTCGACGCTGGCCTGGTCGCTGCCGGCGCGGACAGCCGCGCCGATAAGGGCATTACGCAACTCGTCGTTGGACTGGCCCGATATGCGCGGGTCGGCCATGACCACCGGGGCGTAAACCCTAGGCTCGACCGTAAGGTGGCCGTACGTCGAAAGCGACCAATAGTTCGCGAGGCTCCATTGCCGCAGCGGCTGGAGCCAGTTCATCGTCAGGTCGTCGGACCACACGCTCGATGGGTCGCTGTTGGTGTCGAAACGGACGCGCAGAACGCCGACGATCATGAGTTGCCTCCACGGTGGGCCGCGCCGGTCGGGCGCGTCATCGAGGAGAGGAGTGGGGCCGACCCCAGCGTGATACGTGCGCTTGCCGGGGGGGCTGCCCTTGAGCAGCTGTGCGAGCTCCGCCAGGTTGCAGGCCGCCATCGGGACGATCCTGTGCACGTTCTCCGGTGTCTCGTCGAGGTCCTTGTGGTCCGTCGAGCTGCCGGTCGGGCCGGGCCAGTAGACGATCGACTGCGCCGGGATCGTGGCGCCCATGTCGGTCAGCACCTTGCCAGCGCGGGGCACCTGCCGATGCTGCTGCAACGGGCCGCCGACTCGAACCAGACCCTA
>JAYTOZ010000372.1:0-1589 GCA_043747515.1 Frankiales bacterium
CGTGATCACGCCATGACGATGACCGACCCGATCGCCGACATGCTGACCCGGGTGCGGAACGCCAACTCGGCGTACCACGAGCGCGTCACCATGCCGCACAGCAAGATCAAGACGCACATCGCGGAGATCCTTCAGCAGGAGGGCTACATCGCGGGCTGGACCACTGAGGACGGCGAGAAGGGCAAGGTCCTCTCGATCGATCTGAAGTACGGCCCCAACCGTGAGCGCTCGATCGCCGGGGTGCGTCGGGTGTCCAAGCCTGGTCTGCGCGTCTACGCCAAGGCCGGTGCGCTGCCCAGAGTGCTCGGTGGTCTCGGGGTGGCGATCATCTCGACCTCCTCGGGTCTGTTGACCGACCGCCAGGCGAACAAGAAGGGCGTGGGTGGGGAAGTCCTCGCCTACGTCTACTAAGGAGGCCAGCAGATGTCCCGCATCGGTCGCCTGCCCATCCCCGTCCCCAGCGGCGTCGAGGTGTCCCTCGATGGTCAACTCGTGACGGTGAAGGGCCCCAAAGGCACCCTCACGCACAGCGTCGCCGAGCCGATCCGGATCGAACGGGCCGACGACGGCACGTTGCAGGTCAGCCGGCCCGACGACGAGCGGGAGAGCCGCAGCCTGCACGGGCTGACCCGCACACTCGTCGGCAACATGGTCATCGGGGTGACCGACGGCTACGCCAAGGCGATGGAGATCCGGGGCGTCGGCTACCGCGTCGCCGCCAAGGGTTCGGACCTCGAGTTCGCCCTCGGTTACAGCCACCCGGTGCCGGTGGCGGCACCGGACGGCATCACCTTCGAGGTCGCCAGCCCCACCAAGTTCACGGTCCGGGGCATCGACAAGCAAAAGGTCGGCGAGGTCGCTGCCAACATCCGCAAGCTCCGGAAGCCCGACCCTTACAAGGGCAAGGGCGTCCGTTATGAGGGCGAGCAGATCAAGCTCAAGGTCGGGAAGACGGGGAAGTAATGGCTGACATCGCAACGACGCGACGCCTCGGGCGCGCACGGCGGCACTTTCGCCTCCGCAAGAAGGTTTCCGGTACGCCGGTGCGCCCCCGTCTGGTGGTGACCCGGTCCTCGCGGCACATCACCGCGCAGATCGTGGACGACCTGGCCGGGCACACCCTGGCCAGCGCCTCGACGCTCGACGTGAGCATCCGCAGCGTCAGCCCGGGTGAGCGAGGCGATAAGACGGCACAGGCCAAGAAGGTCGGCGAGTTGGTGGCCGCCCGCGCCAAGGACAAGGGCGTCGACTCGGTCGTGTTCGACCGCGGTGGCAACGCCTACCACGGCCGGGTGGCCGCTCTTGCCGACGCGGCCCGCGAGAGCGGGCTGACGTTCTGATGATGACCATCAACAACAGGAAAAGGACCGTCTGATGCCAGGACCCCAGCGCCGCGGTGGCACGGCCGGCGGTAGCGCCGGCGGCGACCGCCGGGACGGCGGCCGCGGTGGCCGTGGCGGCGCCGCGCCCGAAAAGACCCCGCACATCGAGCGGGTCGTCGCGATCAACCGCGTCGCCAAGGTCGTCAAGGGTGGTCGTCGCTTCAGCTTCACCGCCCTCGTGGTCGTCGGTGACGGCGACGGTCAGGT
>JAYTOZ010000373.1:0-6456 GCA_043747515.1 Frankiales bacterium
TAGTTGAGCTTGAGCTGAGTCGAGGCCCGCTCGTGGTCGCTGGCGTGTTTGAGCACGACGCCGAGGGTGGTCTTGACCGCCTGTTCGTCAAGGGTGTCCAGGCCGAGCGCGACCAGGGTGCGGGCCCAGTCGATCGATTCGGCGATGCTGGGCGACTTCTTCAGCTCGAGCGAGCGCAGGGCGCGGACGGTGCGGACGAGTTGTTCGGCGAGCTGCTCGGCAACCTCGGGGACCCGGGACAGCACGATCGCCTTCTCGCGGGCGGCGTCGGGGTAGTCCAGGTGCAGGTAGAGGCAGCGTCGCTTCAGCGCCTCGGACAGCTCGCGGGTCGCGTTGGAGGTGAGCACGACGATGGGCCGACGGGCCGCGGTGATCGTGCCGAGCTCCGGGATCGTGATCTGGAAGTCCGACAGCACCTCGAGCAGCAGGCCCTCGACTTCGACGTCGGCCTTGTCCATCTCATCGATCAGCAGCACCGTCGCGTCGGGGTTGCGGATCGCGGTGAGCAGCGGCCGGCTGAGCAGGAACTCCTCGGCGAAGACGTCGTCGTGGATGGCGTCCCAGCTGTCGTCGTCCTTGCTGGCCTGGATCCGCAGCAGCTGCTTTTTGTAGTTCCACTCATACAGCGCGCGGGACTCGTCCAGGCCCTCGTAGCACTGCAGCCGGATCAGCTCGCTGCTCGTGGCGGTGGCGATCGCCTTGGCCAGCTCGGTCTTGCCGACCCCGGCGGGGCCCTCGACGAGCAGCGGCTTGCCGAGCCGGTCGGCAAGGAACACCGTGGTCGCAATCGCCCGGTCGGTGAGATAACCGGCGGCGTCAAGACGCTCCTGGACGTCGTCGACGGACGCGAACTGGGGCTGCAGCACAGGCGCTCCTTGGCGGTGGGAAACCGAACGTCATTCTGCCGTACGGGCTGCGCGACCGGCGAGCGGGTCTACTGCCCAGGGACCATCCAGGACAGCACCGGCGTGCTCTGCAGCACAACCAGGACACACATGAACAGCAGGAACCCAAGGCTCCAGCCCAGGACCTTGCGGAACAGGTCGCCCTCGCGCCCCTCGAGCCCCACCGCGCCGGCCGCGATGGCGAGGTTCTGGGGGCTGATCATCTTGCCGAGCACCCCTCCGGAGGAGTTCGAGGCGGCCATCAGCACCGGGGACAGGCCGGCCTTGTTGGCAGCGGTGACCTGCAGCGCGCCGAACAGCGAATTCGACGAGGTGTCCGACCCGGTGACGGCGACCCCGAGCCAGCCCAGGATCGGCGAGAGGAAGGCGAAAACCCCACCGGCGCCGGCCATCCACAGCCCCAGCGTCTTGGTCTCGCCCGACTGGTTCATCACGAAGGCGAGGCCGAGCACGAGCAGCACGGTCAGGATGGCGAACCTCAGCTGCGCCAGGGTCCGGCCGTAGGCCCGCAGCGCCCGGGCCGGGCTGACCCGCAGCGCGAGCATCGTCACGAAACCGGCCAGCAGCAGCAGGGTGCCCGCCGCGGACAGGTAGTTCAGCTTGAAGGTCGTCGCCACCACCTTGCCCTTGCTGTTGAAGATGTTCAGCCCCGGCCAGTTCACCAGGTGGGTCGCGGACTCGAGCCCGGTGCCCGAGGTGCCGACCTTCGTCGGTGCGACGCCGGTGATCGTCGACACCCGGGTCGCAAGCACAAAGATCACGATGATGATCAGGTACGGCGCATAGGCGCGCAGCACGCTGCTCCGACTGTCCTTGGTGGCGGTGCGGCCGGCGTCGGCCCGGGCGCGGGCGACAGCGACCGGGTCGGCGTCCTCGCTGCCACCGGCGATGACCGGCGGCATCGGCCGGCCGGCCCGGCGTACCGGCTCGGGCTCGTCGCGCTCGACGTAGCCCTCTTTGGCGTGCCAGACCCGGGTGAACGCGAGCAGCGCCAGGGCGCTGGCGAGCGCGGCGATGATGTCGGTGAGCGGCACCGACCAGTAGTTGCTGGCCAGGAACTGGAAAATCGCGAACACCAGCCCGCACAGCAACGCCGGCGGCCAGCACTGGCGCAGGCCGCGCCGGCCGTCGACGAGGTAGACGAGCGCGAGCGGGACGAAGACGGCGAGCAGCGGGGTCTGTCGCCCGACCATCGAGCCGAGGGTCTGGACGGGCAGGTTGGCGATCGCCGGGCCGGCGAGGGTGGTGATCGGGACCGCGAGGGCGCCGAACGCGACCGGCGCGGTGTTGGCGACCAGCGCGATCGTGGCCGCCTTGATCGGCCGGAACCCAAGGGCCAGCAGCATCACCGAGCTGATCGCGACCGGGGTCCCGAAACCGGCGAGCGCCTCCATCAGCGCCCCGAAGCAAAAAGCGATGATGATCGCCTGGATCCGCTGGTCGTCGCTGATCGAGGCGAACGATCGCCGCAGGACGTCGAAGTCGCCCGTCTCGACCGTGAGGTTGTAGACCCAGATCGCGTTGATGACGATCCACATGATCGGGAAGAAGCCGAAGGCGGCGCCCCAGAGGCCGCTGTTCAGGGCGTCGCCGACCGGCATGCCGTAGACCGCGACGGCCACCACCAGTGCGACCGTCAGCGCGATCACCGAGGCCAGCCAGGCGCGGACCCGTACGACACCGAGCAGCACGAACAGTGTCAGCAGCGGCAGCACCGCGACCAGGCTCGACAGGCCCAGCGAGTTGGCAATCGGGTCATAGGTCTGGTGGTAGTCGGCGAGGATCACGTCAAGCCCTTCGATACGACGGGGCGGCTTGGTCCGCTGTGTCCAGGTGAGGACAGACTGCGCCTCCGGTCACCTGGCGGCAACAACCCCGGCCCGCGTGTTCGCCTCGGACGTCCTTGCCGGTGCGGGCGGCTTAAGCTGCCGGACATGCGCATCGCCTTCCTGGGCCTGGGTCGGATGGGCGTCCGGATGGCCGCCCATCTGCCCCCGGCCGGTCACCAGCTCGTCGTCTGGAACCGCACCCCCGGCCGGGCCGGTGAGCTCCTCGCCGCCGGCGCGAGCGAGGCCGGATCGGTCCGCGCAGCGGTCGATGGAGCCGCCGCCGTCGTGCTGATGCTCTTCGGCCCGGACAGCGTGCGCGAGGTCCTCGACGACGTGTTGACGGCGGGGGCGGGCACCCTCGTGGTCAACGCGACGACCGTCGGGCCCGGCGACGCCCGGGCATTCGGCGCAGCCTGCCGGGATGCCGGCCTGCGCTACGTCGACGCGCCCGTCGCCGGCACCCTGGCCCCTGCCGCTCAGGGCACCCTCGGCGTCTTCGCCGGCGCCAGCCAGGACGATTACACCGCGGCCGAGCCGCTGCTGCATCTATGGGGCGCGCCCGAGAAGGTACGCCTGGTGGGTGATGTCGGTGCCGGCAGCGCGCTGAAGTTGTGCGTCAACCAGGGCCTCGGCGTGATGGCGGCCGGGCTGGGCGAGTCGCTGCGGCTCGGCCGTGACCTGGGGCTCGACCGGACCCTGTTGCTCGACGTGCTGGGCATGGCGTCGTACGGCTGGCTGCTCGGCCAGAAGCGGCCGATGCTCGAGGCCGACGACTACAGCGACACGACCTTCTCGGTCGACCTGATGGTGAAGGACCTCGACCTGGCGGTCCGCGCGGCCGGCGACGATCTGGCCGTCACGCGGGCCTCGCTCGGGCAGGCCCGGCGGGCGGTCGCTGCCGGGCACAGCGGCGAGGACTACGCAGCGATCACCGGGCACATCGCCGACGAGGGCGAGGCGGGCTCGCACTGATGGAGGCGTTCACCGCCCGCGACCGTCGGCTCTATGCGGTCATCAACACCTGCACGGCGCCGCTGTGGCTGGCGATGATCCTGCTCCCGCGGTCGCCCGTGACGGCCGGTGTCGTCCGCCTCGCCACGCCGCTCTACGCCGTCCTCGGTACGACGTACGTCGGGCTGTTGGCGAGCGGCTGGGGCGGTGAGCGGGTGGACTTCCGCGACCCGGCGACGGTCCGCGCCGGGCTGTCCCGGCCGAAGGGGTTCCTGGCCGGCTGGACGCACTACATCGCGTTCGACCTATTCGTGGGTCGCTGGGTGTGGGAGCAGGGCCTGGCCGAGCGGCGCTCCACCCGGGTGGCCCTGCTGCTGACCTGGCTGGCCGGGCCGGCCGGGCTCGCGGTCTTCCTGGGCCAGCGCGCGGCCGCCAGGCGCTGAGCTGTCCACGTGACGCGGACCACCGAGGTCCAACCGGCGCGCATCGGCCTGCTGCTGCCCTTCGTGCTCGTGGCGTTCGCGGCCAACTCGCTCATCACCCGCTACGTCGCCGCCGAGCACCTGCTCGACGCCGGGCTGCTGTCGGCCATGCGTTTCCTGGCCGGCGCGGTCGCGCTGGTTGCCGTGGCCCTGGCTCGGCGCGAACGGCTGGTGGTGGGCCGACCAAACGTGCGTCCCGTCCTGTGGCTCGGCAGCTATGCCATCTGCATCTCCTACGGCTACCGCCACATCGGCGCCGCGGCAGGCACCTTCGTCTTCTACGCCTCGGTGCTGTTTACATTGGTCGCCAACGACCTGGCCCGGCGCTTGCCCGTGCCGCGGCGGCGTGGCTTCGGCGCAGCCATCTCGCTCGCCGGCATCGGCGTGCTTGCCAGCGGCTCGGTCGGCACGGTGACGCCACTGGGCATCGTGCTGCTCGTCGCAACCGGAGTGGCCTGGGGGCTCTACACCGCCGCCGGCCGCACCTCGGCCGATCCGCGGGTAGCCACCACCGGCCATTTCGTCGTGCTGGCCGCCGTCCTCGTCCTGCCCGCAGCCGCCGGCGTCGCGGCGGGCCTGCACACGACCGCGTTGGGCATCGCTTTGGCCACGGTCATGGGCGCCGGCACGACCGCCTTCGCCTACGTCGCCTGGTACGCCTGCCAGCGCTCCCTGTCCGGCACGACGGCCGGCTCGGTGCAGCTCGTCATCCCGGTGCTCACCACCGTCGGGGCGGTGCTCCTGCTGGGCGAACCGCTCACCGCGGCGCTGCTCGTCGCCGCGGTCCTGGTCGGTTCGGGGATGTGGCTCGGCCGGCCGGCCCGCAACCGTTGCTGAGGGTCAGCCCCGGACGTGCCCGTCACCCGTCACGACGTACGTCGTGCTGGTCAGCTCGGTCAGGCCCATCGGACCGCGAGCGTGCAGCTTCTGCGTGGAGATGCCGATCTCGGCGCCAAAGCCGAACTCCGCACCGTCGGTGAACCTGGTCGAGGCGTTGACCATCACCGCCGCGCTGTCGAGCCGGCTGACGAACGACCTCGCCGCCGACTGCGACCGGGTGACGATCGCCTCGGTGTGCCCGCTGCCCCAGCGGCGGATGTGGTCGGTCGCCGCCTCGAGCGAAGGCACAACCCCGACGGCGAGGTCGAGCGAGAGGTACTCCGCCGCCCAGTCCTCATCGGTCGCCGGCTGCACGTCACTCGAGATCGCCTGCACAGCCGGGTCTCCGTGCACCGTGACGCCCTTCGCCGCGAGCGCGGCGAGCAGCCGGGGCAGCAGGGCCGCGGCCGCCGCCTGGTGCACCAGCACGGTCTCGGTGGCGTTGCAGACGCTCGGCCGGGTCGTCTTGCCGTCGAGCACGATCGCCACCGCCATGTCGAGATCGGCCCCGGCATCGACGTAGACGGTGCAGTTGCCGACGCCGGTCTCGATCACCGGCACCTGCGACTCGGCCACGACGGCCTGGATCAGGCTCGCGCCACCCCGCGGGATCAGCACGTCGACGAGCCCGCGCGCCTGCATCAGCTCCTTGACCGTGCTGCGGTCGGTGCCCGGGACCAGCTGCACGGTGTGCTCCGGCAGCATGCTGGCGGCGCCCGACAGCACCTCGACCAGCGCCGTGTTGGAGCGGTAGGCCGATGCACTTCCCCTCAGCAGCACGGCATTGCCGCTCTTGACGCACAGCCCGGTCGCGTCAGCCGTGACGTTGGGGCGGGCCTCGTAGACGATGCCGACCACCCCGAGCGGCACCCGGATCTGGCGCAGCTCCAGGCCGTTCGGCAAGGTCGAACCACGCACGACCTCGCCGACCGGGTCGGGCAGGGTCGCGACGTGCCGCAGCCCATCGGCCATCGCCGTGACCCGCTGTCCGGTGAGCGCCAGCCGGTCGAGCAGCGCCTCGGTGGTGCCGGCGGCGCGGCCGGCGGCGACGTCCTCGGCGTTGGCCTGGATGATCGCTGCGCAGTTCGCGACCAGCGCATCGGCCATCGCCAGCAGCGCCGCATCCTTGGTACGCCGGGGCAGCGGTGCAAGGAGCGCAGCCGCGACCTTGGCCCGGCGCGCGGCATCGACGACGTCGCTCATCGCCCGAGCGTACGGCGCGGCTCGCCGCCGGATGCGACGCTGAGCCGAGCACCGAGATCTCGGTCCACACCCGCAGCGAACGGCGCGCCTGGACCGGGGTGCGACAGGCTAGCTCTGGTCGGTGCACACCGGGCGCACCTTTGGCCTGGATCCGGCCGCGGTCGAGCCGCACGTGCAGCAGCTGGTGACCGGTGCCCGGACCAGCCT
>JAYTOZ010000374.1:0-3972 GCA_043747515.1 Frankiales bacterium
AAGGGGCCTGCCCGGGCGCGAAGTGCGCGGTCTTCGTGGCGGCGGTGCGTCACCGCGGCCCTGTCAACAGGGCCGGTCCGGGAGCAGTCGCGCGGTGACAACCGGTGGCTGCCTGGGACGACGGTAGCAGCCGGGCAACGCGCAGGGGCGCGCCCGTCTGCGGACGCGCCCCTTCGTCGTGCCGGGATCAGGCCTTGAACAGCTCGGCGAGCGCCATGATCTCGTCGGTCGTCGACTCGGGCACGAGGTAGCCGTCCCGGTCCTCGATCTCGGCGAGATGGGCCTGCACGTCCTCGGCGCTGGGCGTGCCGTCCTGGCCAGCGAACCAGCCCTGCCCGAGGGCCCAGAAGACCCGTGCATAGCGGCCACCGGCCGCGGAGTAGGCGCCGTGGGTGGTCGTGCACGCCTCACTGGCGAGATAGGTGACCATCGGGGTGACGAGCTCGGGAGCCAGGTTCTCAGCGAAGGTGCCCAGCAGCTCCTCGGTCATCCGGGTCTTCGCGACTGGCATGATCACGTTGGACAGGATGCCGGCGCGGGCGCCCTCGACCGCGATCGTGTTCGACAGCCCAACCAGCCCCATCTTGGCGGCGGCGTAGTTGGTCTGGCCAAAGTTGCCAAAGGTGGCGTTGGAGGCGGTGAAGACGAAGCGGCCATAGCCGTGCTCCTTCATGCTCGCGAACGCCGGCTGGCTGACGTAGAACGCGGCCTTGAGATGCACGTCGATGATCGCGTCAAGGTCTTCCCAGGTGAGCTTGAGGAAACTTTTGTCGCGCAGGAAACCGGCGTTGTTGATGACGACATCGACCTTGCCGAAGGCATCGATGGCTGTCTTGACGACGTTCGCGCCACCTTGGGGGGTCATCACCGAATCGAAGTTCGGTACGGCGTCGCCGCCCTTGGCCTTGATCTCGTCGACGACTTTCTTGGCGGCGCTGTCGTCGCCGCCGGTGCCGTCCAGGCTCCCGCCGAGGTCGTTGACGACCACCAGCGCGCCGCGGGCCGCGAGCTCGAGGGCGTAGGTGCGGCCGAGCCCTCCGCCGGCGCCGGTCACGATCGCGACGCGGCCGTCGAAGCTGATGTCACTCACAGGGGCTTCCCTCTCCAGGATTGCGCGGTTACCGCCCAGTATCCCGGAGCCGCCGCCGTCAGTGAACGGCGGGTCACATCACCAGTACGACGGACGCCGAGCGGAAGTCGGCCTTGCGGAGACCGCTGGGACGCTGAGGTAGGCGTAGGCCACCGGGGCGTCCGGGCCGAGGTCGTGGGTCAGGAACGACATCGCGTTTCGGACCCGGTTCGGCGGCTCACCCCGATTGATCGTCGAGGGGGTCGAGACCAGGGAGCTGCCGCGGATCCGGCCGTACGCGGCTCGAGCACCGCGGGGTGCTCCGCCCGGTCGTCCTGCGCCGCCACCGCTGGGCCTGGGAACGCGAGTCCGGCTGCCCGGTCGAGGCAAGCCCGGCCGCCGCCCGTAGCAGGGTCCGCCTGCTGGTCCCCGCGTCAGCACGTCCGAGGCAGCCTGCACTTGCTGTGATCTGTCGTCACCGTCGTCGTCCCCCCGGTTCGGTGCGGGGCAGAATCGTGCCCAGGTTTGGCCCCCGATCTCGCCGGCGTGTCCTCGCCGTCACCGGTGACCGGGCCGACCCCCGCCGTCGTACACCGCGATCACGGCCCGCACCATGTGATCGTCTGGCCCGGACCCCTGGAAGGAGACACATGACCAAGACCCCGACGCGGGGGTGGGTCGTCTGGGGCCTCGGCGTGCTCGCGTACGGCGTCGCGGTCTTCCACCGGGGTTCGCTCGGCGTCACCGGCCTCACCGCGCAGCACCGCTTCGGGGCGAGCGCCGCGCAGCTCAGCCTGTTCAGCGTCCTACAGCTCGCCGTGTACGCCGTGCTGCAGGTACCCGTCGGCGCGCTGCTCGACCGGTTCGGCAGCCGGCGCCTGCTGGTCACCGGCGGCCTGGTGATGGCCGCCGGGCAGCTCGTCCTCGCCACCTCACACACCATCGGGTACGCCGTTCTGGCCCGCGTCCTGGTCGGGGCCGGCGACGCCATGACGTTTATCAGCGTCATCCGGCTCATCCCGGTCTGGTTCGCCCCCCGCCGGGTCCCGGTGCTGACCCAGTTGACGGCGATCGTCGGCCAGCTCGGGCAGATCGGCGCGACGTACCCGCTCGTCGCCCTGTTGCGGGGGCAGGGTTGGACCCGGTCCTTCGAGCTGGCCGGTGTGATCGGTATCGCGATCGCCGTCCTCGTGGCGGTGTTCCTGCGCGACGTGCCCCGGGGGACCGTGGTGGTCCCCATTGCGCTGTCGGTGCTCGAGTTGCGGCGCACCGTCGCGCAGTCCTGGCGCGAGCCCGGCACCCGGCTCGGCCTGTGGACGCATTTCGTCACGCAGTTCTCCGGCAACGTCTTCGGCCTGCTCTGGGGCTACCCCTTTCTCGTTGCGGGGGAGGGGCGCTCACCGACGACCGCGGGTGCGCTGCTGTCGCTGCTGGTGTTGTGCGGGATGGTGGTCGGGCCGCTGCTCGGCCGGCTCGTCGGCACGTTCCCACTCCGCCGGTCGGTGCTGGTGCTGACCATCGTCGGGAGCAGCGCCCTCACCTGGACGGTGGTCCTGCTCTGGCCCGGCCGGGCGCCGCTGTGGCTGCTGGTGCTGCTGGTCGTCGTGCTGGCGAGCAACGGACCGGGCTCGATCGTCGGTCTGGACTACGCCCGCACCGAGAACCCGCCGGCCCGGATCGGCAGCGCCAGCGGGATCGTCAACGTCGGCGGCTTCGTCGCGTCGCTCACCACGGTCCTGGCCATCGGCACGGTGCTCGACGCGATCAACACCGGCGGCCCCGCGTCGTACTCACTCGGGGCGTTCCGGGTCGCGTTCTGCGTGCAGTACCCGGTCTGGGCGCTCGGTCTGTGGGGCGTCTTCCGGGCCCGGCGGGCGCTGCGGGCGCAGCGTGGAATCGTCCTCGATCCGTTCCCGGCTGCGGTGCTGCGCAAGGCCCGCCGGCGCTGAGCCACCAGAGGTGGGCGGGCGCCCGAGCGTCTTGCGCGGGAGACTGGGCAGGTGTTGCGCGACGGGGACGGCTGGACGCGCTGCCAGCGCGGGCACCGGCATTGGGGACGGTACGGCGCGGCAGGGCTGCTGCTGGCCGCGCCCGGGCCCTGGGTCCTGCTGCAGCACCGGGCGTCGTGGAGCCATCACGGCGACACGTGGGGCGTGCCGGGTGGTGCCCGGGCCCGGCAGGAGAGCGCCGTCGAGGCGGCGCTGCGGGAGGCCTCGGAGGAGACCGGGCTGGCGACCACATCGTTGGTGGTGACCGGGGACCTGGTCGATGACCACGGCGGCTGGGCCTACACGACGGTGCTCGCCACCGCGGGCGAGCAACTGGCGGTGCATGCGCTCGATCGGGAGAGCACCGACGTGCGGTGGGTGCAGCTCGGCGCGGTCGACGAGCTGCCGCTGCACCCTGGGTTTGCAGCGACCTGGCCAGAGCTGCGCACGCTGCTCGGCTGAGTCGCCGTGCCCCCCGCGGCGGGCGGCGAGCGCTGCCGGCGCGCCGGCCGCCCGGTGGCGTGCAGCGGGGGCTGGCCAGCGTCGGGTCAGCCATTTCCCCCGTCGTACGACCGGCGCAAGACCGGCACATCGCCAACAACTGGGCCACGGCCACGGCCACGGGGGAAGTGGGGCGGGCCTGGCGCACGGGGCAGCCGGGCGCGAGGCGCGAGGCCGCGGGGCGGACGCGGTGGCAGCTCACCTCCTGCACTGTGGCAGTGATCACCCGACGACATCGCCGGTTGTCCACAGGCCAGGCAACCGGCCACATCCAGTGCGTCGCGGCGGTGATGAGGGCGCCACCCGGCTACCGTCACGGGGTCGGCAGACAGGAGGACGGGTGGCCCGGCGTACCGCGCTCGCGCTGCTCGAGGTCGCCCTCGGCGCGGTTCCCGGCGCGCAGCCGAGGGAGGG
>JAYTOZ010000375.1:0-1597 GCA_043747515.1 Frankiales bacterium
CGTCCCAGACCCCGGCAGGGCGTGTGGACATCGTTGTCGGGGACTTCGGCGTCTGTGACGTCGCGGGCGCCGTCGCTGTCAACGGGCAGGAAGCGATGCGGGGTCACCCAGTTGTCCTCACCGGCCACGACGACATTCTGGCCCCTCGCCACCCCGGTCACCAAGCCGCGTCACGTGGGGTCTTTGTGGGCACACGCCCCGGCGTCATCCCGGCAAGCCCGCGTCGCCGCCTCGTCAGTTCAGTGACCCTCTGCGAACGGGGTTCAAGTGCCTGAGCACCGGCCGATGCGTTCCACCGCCACGGAACAAGAGTTCCCCCGTGGTCGTCCTCGGTCTCATCGTCGGCTTCGTCGCCGCGATCCCCGATCATGGTGACGAATCGATGGCTTCCGGCTGATCGTCGCCCTGATCCTGGAGTTCGTGCCTCTTGGCGGCACCCCTCGCGGCCACTTCTCACGGCGCGGCACGACCTCGAGGATGGTTCCGCCTCACTTCGCTAGGTGAGCAACCGCAGCGTCAGGGAACTCCCGTTACCCTCCGAGCGCGCGGGCGATCACAGGCCGCGCATGACTTGCCTGGATGACAACACTGGCGGACCAGCCGAAATGGCGCGTCGTGCCTGGGGTCGGCCCCCACCGGCACGGCAACCTCCTGAGACGGGCTGGTGTTCACTCGACCGGCTGGGGGAGTGCGGCGATGAGCATGCCGGACCGGGTCGGGGCCTCTCAGCGTCGGCATCGCTGGGCCGGCTACCCGATCGCGGTGCTGTAGAAGTTTTTCGATGATGCCGGCGGTCATCTCAGCCGCGCTGATCACCTACTGCGGCTTGCTGTCGCTGTTCCCGCTGTTGCTTGCCTCGACCGTGCTCGGCCTGGTGCTGTCCGGCGACCCGTACGCCCAGCAGGTGGTGTTGTCGTCGGCGCTGAGGTGGTTCCCAGTGATCGGTGACCAGCTCAGCCGGCCCGAGCGGCCCAGCGGCGGGCCGGCGGGGCTGATCGTCGGGTCGTCGGGTTGTCGGGTCGTCGGGTGCGCTGTGCGGTGGGCTCGGTGTCGCGCTTGCCGGGTAGGGCGCGATGAACATCATCAGGTCGGTGCCGCGAAACCACCGACCGAACCTTGTCAGGGCCCGCGGCAGGGCGCTGGTCCTGCTGGGCACCGTGGGGCTCGCGGTCCTTCTCACCACCGGGCTGTCGGCGGTCAGCGGAGGCGCCGGAGCGCTCGGGCTGGGGCTACGGGTCCTGAGCTTGCTGGCCGCTGTTGTGGTCAACATCGGCGCCTTCATCGTCGGCTTCCCTCTGGCGACCGCGGGTGCCCTGTCGGTATGCGATGTGCTCCCCGGCGCAGTAGCTGCCGCTGTTGCCTGGCAGCGGCTGCAACTGGGTGGGAAGTCCACGTCACCCGGGAGGATCAAGCACGTGAGCGCCATCGACAGCCTGTTCGCCCTGGTCCTCGGGCCGATCGCCTTCCTGTACGCCGCGGCACTCATCGTGGTCCTGTGCGCCGAGGCCAACGCGGTCCGGGCCGACCAGCTCTCCCCACGGGCCCCGCTCACGTCCTGACCGACAACGTCGAGCGCACCCCCGGCGATGAGAAGGTC
>JAYTOZ010000376.1:0-5480 GCA_043747515.1 Frankiales bacterium
GGCGGGTCGGGCTTCCGGGACGAGCTGGGTAAGGGGCACGCTGAGTTCGCGGCAAAGCACGGCGCCGCGCTCGCGGGCGGCAACGCGCTCCAGACGACCGATACGGCGACCACGATCCGCGGGACAAGCGACGGCCGCTTCACCGTCACAGACGGCCCCTTTGCCGAGAGCAAGGAGGCCCTGGGGGGCTACTACGTGATCGAGGCCACCGACCTCGACGAGGCCCTTTCCATCGCGAAGGACATCCCGATGCCGCACGGTGGCGTCGAGGTCCGACCCATTCAGGTTATGGGCTGATCCAGGAGGCGCTCGCAGAGGCGCACCGTCGCGAGTGGGGGTTCGTCCTCGCCGCGACGGTGCGAATTACCCGTGACCTCGACCTCGCGGAGGAGTGCGTACAAGATGCCTTCGCCAAGGCCCTCACGGCCTGGGTCGACGGGGTCCCTGCGAAGCCAGGAGCGTGGCTGACGACGGTCGCCCGCAACCGGGCGGTAGACCTGCTGCGGCGTGACGAGAAGCTCCGCCGCCAGCTCCCCTTGCTCGTCCTCGACGAGATGTCTCCCGATCTTGACGAGTCGACGTACCTGCTCGACGATCGGCTTCGGCTGGTATTCACCTGCTGCCACCCGGCCCTCGCGCTTGAAGCCCGGGTGGCCCTGACCCTGCGCCTGCTCTGCGGCCTGTCGACCGCGGAGGTGGCACGCGCGTTCCTGGTCAGCGAGCCGACCATGGCCGCCCGCATCACCCGAGCCAAGAAGAAGATCAGCCAAGCCCAGATCCCCTATCGGGTCCCAGGACCGGAGGAGTTGCCGGAGCGGATCGAGGCGGTGCTCACCGTGCTGCACCTGCTGTTCACCACCGGGCACACTGCTCCCAGCGGCGACCAACTGGTCCGCAACGACCTGGTGACCCACGCCTTGGACCTGTGCCGGCTGGTGAATCTGCTGCTGCCGACCGCTGAGGGCACTGGACTGCTCGCCCTGATGGTCCTCACCGATACCCGGCGTATGACGCGGACAGCCGCCGATGGCCGGTTGCTGCTGCTCGAGGAGCAGGACCGCACGCAGTGGGACCACGACGCGATCGCGGAAGGGGTACGACTGGTGCGCCAAGCGCTGCAGGCCGACCCCCCGGGGAAGTACGCACTGCAAGCTGCCATTGCCGCCGTCCACGCGGACGCCAACACCTGGGAGCAGACCGACTGGAGCGAGATCGTCGCGCTCTACGCCCTTCTACAGCTTCGCTGGCCCTCCCCGGTCGTTGCTTTAAACCGGGCCGTGGCCATCGGGATGACTTCCGGCCCAGAGACTGGGTTGGCTGCCCTAGACGCCCTCAGCAACGAGCCCGTCCTGTCTACCTACTCCTACTTCCCGGCTGCGCGGGCCGACTTCCTGCGCCGGCTCGGGAGGGACGAACAGGCCATCACCGCGTACTCCGAAGCCCTGCTGCTGACTGAGAACACCGTCGAGCGCGCTTTCCTCGAAAGCCGTCTACGGTCGCTCAGACGTCGACCTTGATGCGGCGCAGGACCGGGACCACTCGCAGCGTCGCGACCCCGAAGACCGGCAACATCGCTGCGCCTCACGAGGACGAGGTCAGGTCCTTCGATGACCTCGTGCCGCCCCAGTCCGATCTTGTATCACTGCAGGTCAGGTGGGGTCCTGAGTGAGCTTGGGGTGCCAGTGTGTAACAGGCGCACCAAGCAAAGCAGCTGATCTGAAAGGCGCCTGCTGGTCGTGCAGCAAGCGCTCAGGACAGACAACTTGGCCGCCATTGTGATCTCTCACGGCATCCCGGACAGGCCGAACCCTCAGGCTTGGTCTTTTCCGTTTTGCGGTGGGGGTCGCCCGACCGTCAGGCACGTACCGCAAGCACCGTCGCCCACCACCGAAACCGCGTCCGCAACCTGTCAGCCAGGACCCGGTACCACCGTGTCCACCATCTATCGCTGTCGCACATCAAGGCTTTCGGGCTTGACCGACGAGCGATGGACCGATGATCAGGAGGCGGCTTCCCAATCATCGGGAAACTGCCTCTGGCGCGCACGTTCTTTGAAGCGGGGCAGGATTGAAACCTGCGACCTCTGGGTTAGGAGCCAAGCGACCCGATCGTCATCCATTGTCGTCGCCGCGTCATCGCGCAGTGGAGGCCGTGACGCTTGAACAGGACGCCCGCGACGCATTCGGTCGCGTCCCGGGTTCGGTGTAAATCCGCGGACACGCGCCAGACGGCCGACCTGCTCGCGAGCGCGGTTGTGATGCAGCAGGGGGCGGTCGTCCGCGGCGACGTTGAGCCGGTGTGGCAGGACCTACCGGCCGGGACGCCCCGCCCACGGTGAACCACGCTCGGCGGCCGCGAAGTGCGTGAGCAGGTGGTCGGCCACGATCGTCGGCTGCTCGAGCGACACCGAGTGACCGGCGGCCTCAACCGTCACCGCCCGCCCCCCGGTCGCGGCCGCGATGTTGTCGCTCGACGTCGGCGGCGGGTACGCGTGGTCTTCCGCCCCTGCGATGGCCAGCACCGGCACGGCGCAGCCGGCGAGCTCGGCGACGATGCTGTCGCGATGGATCACCTGCCAGGCGCACGGGCCGATCGACGGGCCGAGGTCGGCCATGAACGCCTCCCACTTCTTCGTAGCCGCGGTGGGCGATGCGAGGGACGTGTCGCCGAACATGATGTGCATGAGGCTGCCCACGATGTCCGCGGCCCCGTGGTCGGTGAGGTGATCGACGAGCGGAGCGAACGCGGCCAGGCTGTGCTCCTCCTCCGCCGAGGAGCCGATGGCCGCGGCAGAGATCACCAGGTCCGGGTGACGGGCCGCGAGTCGCAGCGCGACGAACCCGCCCAGGGAGTTACCGGCGACGTGCACCCGGCCGAGCCCGAGGGCACCGATGAGGGAAGCGGCGTCGTCGGTGAGGGCGTCGACCGAGACCTCGTCGCGGGTGGCCGCCGGATTCCCGCCCTGCCCGCGCTGGTCGTAGGACACGACGCGGTAGCCCCGCTCGGCGAGGATGGCCGCGAGTTCATCGAACATCGTGTGGTCGAAGAAGAGCGAGTGGCTCAGCAGCACCGGGGTGCCGTCGCTCGGACCCACCTCGGCGTAGACGAAGGGGGTGGCGTTCAGCTCGACGGTCGGCATGGTGCGCTCCTCATTCGGCGCCCCTCGTGGCGAGCGGCATCACTTGCATGGCCAGGACGGTAGTCCAACGGCGCCGACTGTCCCGTCCGGCCGATGCGCATGGCGGGTGGACGCATCGACAGGTCCATCATGTCGGACCCGAATACGGCGAGGGCGTGGGCAGCCGGGGGCGGCGGTCGTGCGCCACCGCGCTGGCCAGGCGCCGTCCGACGCGGCATCCATCTCAAGAGCCGCCTCACCCATCCTGCGGCGCATGTCTGCCGGATCCGCAACACCCGTGATGATCCGGCTCATTCTTTCCATGTGGTGGCCACCGACCCACCGTGGAGGCGTCCGCTGTCGGATCCAGCCGGACCCGTTTGTGGCGCCGCCTCGGCAAGGATTGCGGTCAGGAGCTCGGGCGGCGGCATGCTGGTGATCTGCGCCGCCACCGTCGAGCCGGCCGACGTCCCGATGACCAGACCGGCCGCGGTCACATCCACGCCCGCCCCGAACAGGCCGGCGATGACGACAATCTCCCACGCATTCCGAGCTGATCCACCCCCGCCGAGCGCCAACGCGCGCTTGCCCAGCATGGCGTGCGTGGGGAGCTTGACGCCGAACATCTCAGTCGGCGTTGCGCGTGCAGAGCTTTGTTGTCTTGGGCCACGACTGGCCCACCTCTCGAAGAGGCGCCGCGCTGGCCGACTGCATTGCGTCAGTGAGCACCGGGAGGCGCGTACAGGGTCAGCAACACGGTCGCCGCCCCTCCCCCATCATTTGTTCGCGCCCCGCTCGGCAGGCGCCGCCTGACCAGGCGAGGAATATTTGCGACCGGGGTAACCGGCGACCAGACCAGCCTCGATACGAGCGAGCCGAAACCGCCTTGAGCGGACGGCGGTCCGGACGGGAGCAGCCGCATGGGCGAGCGTGGGCCAGGTGGTTCCAGCGCAGGCATGATGGCGTGGTCATCGAGTGAGTCCTGACCGTGCACGCCAGGACTGACCCCGTCGCCTAGCTGTGAGAAGCCCGGCTCTGGCCGGCGCAACCACCTCGCGGGGGGTCGGACACTCCACGAGGTCCGAGCGGGGCACTCAGCGCCCTGGGGCCGCCCTTGCGGACCGGGACGGGTGCGGGAGAATCGATTGGCGGGGTGGACCGAGGAGAGCTGTATGGATGCTGTCGACGTACAGCCGTTTCGGCTCGCCGTGCCCCAGGAGGTCCTTGACGACCTGCGGGACCGCCTGGACCGGACCAGGTTCCCGCGGGCCGTGCGTGGCGGCGGGTGGGACTACGGCACCGACCTCGATTACCTGCGCGATCTGGTCGGCTACTGGCGGGACGGCTATGACTGGCGGGCGGCGGAGGCCGCCCTGAACGCGATCCCGCAGTTCACCGCCAGCGTCGACGGGGTGGACCTGCATTTTGCCCATGTTCGTGGGGTGGGACCGGCGCCGCTGCCGCTGCTGTTCTCGCACGGTTGGCCTGGCTCGTTTTGGGAGGTCCACAAGATCCTCGGCCCGCTGACCGACCCGGCAGCGTATGGCGGAGACCCGCGGGATGCGTTCAGCTTGGTCGCCCCGAGCCTGCCCGGCTACGGCTTCTCGCCCGACTCAGGCCGACGCGGGCTGCACCCCGGGGCGATCGGGGACCTGTTCGCAACGTTGATGCAGGGCGTGCTGGGCTACCGCAGGTTCGGCGCGCAGGGCGGGGACTGGGGAGCCCACGTCCTGACGAGGTTGGCGCACCGGCACCCCGACCTGGTCACCGGGCTGCACCTGAACCTGACGAACGCCCGACCGCACCTTGGCGACGGCGCCCGCCCGCTCAGCCAGGCGGAAGCTGAGTACCTCGACGAGCAGGCCCGCTGGCGGCTCGCTGAGGGGGCGTACGCCGCGATCCAGGGCACCAAGCCGCAGACCCTCGCCTACGCGCTCACCGACTCCCCCGCCGGCCTGCTCGCCTGGATCGTGGAGAAGTTCCGCGCGTGGAGCGACTGCGGCGGCGACGTGGAGCGTGCGTTCTCCAAAGACGAGCTCCTGACCAACGCGATGATCTACTGGGTGACCGGGTCCATCGGGTCCTCGATCCGGCTGTATTACGAGCGGGACCGGGAGGCCTGGGTCCTTGGGCCGGGCGAACGGATCGAAGTGCCGACCGGCTTCGCCCGGTTCCCCGCCGAGATCTGGCGGCCGCCCCGGGAGTGGGTGGAACGCTCCTTTGACCTGCGCCGGTGGACCGAGATGCCACGCGGTGGGCACTTCGCCGCGCTGGAGGAGCCCGAGCTGCTGGTTCAGGACGTACGCGCGTTCTTCCGCCCGCTGCGATGAGTGGAGCGCGCAGTCAACCAAGCACCCGAGGC